>DATFAH010000468.1:0-7516 GCA_035254805.1 Caryophanales bacterium
ATTGGTCATTTCAAAGTAAATGCAATTTCAAACAACGCAAATATTAATTTTGAATCCACCTACCAAAATAGCCATACAGCAAACTCCACTATCATTGGGGGTTGTTTTAATTTTGGTGATTTTTGTACCAATTCCTGCAAGCAGAATAAAGATTGCATTCCAGACAATGAAAAGGATCGCTAGCATTTATTTTTGAATGACAGCAAATGATAAAAAATGAAATGGATTTATGGAGGTTTCATGATGGACACAAAAACATGTAAAGATTCCAGGGTTATCAGAACAGGCAGAGTTTTTCCAAACGATGTTAACAATCACAATACATTATTCGGCGGAAAACTAATGAGTGACGTAGACATGATCGCCTCAATTTCTGCCCAAAGACACGCTAGAAGAGAGTGCGTTACCGCATCTACAGATTCGGTGGATTTTCTAAGTCCGATCACACCCCTTGATTCTGTTTGCTTTGAGTCATTTGTAACATGGACAGGTACTTCTTCCATGGAGGTATTTGTTAAAATTATTGCAGAAAATCTCAAAACGGGGGATCGAAAAATAGCAGCAACAGCTTTCTTAACCTTCGTTGCTTTTGATGATCAAGGAAAACCAACAGTTGTTCCAAAAGTCATCCCTGAAACAGTTGAGGAAAAGAAGCTGCATGAAACCGGAGAAACACGTGCTGCTATGAGAAAAGAACATAGAAAAAACAGCAAAGATTTGGCTAGCTTTTTAACAACTTTTAAGCCATGGGAAAAACACTAGTATGAAGAGAGTCGAATCTTAATGAAAAGTTCATATCCAATTAAAATGAGCTTTTATCTAGTCCATGAAATACGAAACTGAGTCTTAATTCAGGAAAAAGGGTTTTCATTTGGGCGATGATAAATAGGAAATAATTAAAATAATTAGTCCTATCCCCCCGTAAGGGAATCTATTTATCCATATGGGGGATCTTTTTTTCACTTTTCCACGTTAATACATCATCTTCTTCGTCAAATTCAATTACCACATCGACGACACCTTTTTCCGCCATGATTTTTTCCTCTAAGCGGTCTTTAATATCATCAGCCGCGGCAACCGTTAATTTTGGATCCACTTCGATTTCAATTTCAACATGAAGGTCTTCTCCTTCTTTAAACGATCTGTTGGAGCTTTTTTGCTTAAGGCAGAACCAATTTTCAAAAACGGGAATAAAAAACATCCCCCAGTCGCCCGAGAGATGTTTTATTATTTGTTATACGTATAATAATCCTGTGAGTAATACGATTGAAAACCACATGACTCATAGAGCCCTAATGCGTTTAAGTTGTTCGCCTCAACTTCAAGGAAAATAGGATAACCCTTTTGTTTCTCAATTAAAACAATATTTGTTAAAACTCTTCTCCCAATCCCTTTTCCTTGATATTCTGGATCAACACAAAAGCCGAAGATCCATGCTTCCTCGTTAAGATGGGAAACGCGAATTTTTCCGACAGTCTGCCCCTCCTGTTCAATGATGTAAAACTCTTCAGATTGATACTGTCTCATCTGTAAATTGAACTCCCGAGCACCCGCTTCATCAAGACCAAAGCATTTGATATCTAAAAGGATTTCATCTTCAAGATCATCGGAAGTTGAGGGTCTTACTGAAACTTCATCACTATAACATAGTTCTTTTTTCTGCCACTGCATTTGATATTCAGTGAAGGCATAATCACAAGTTACAGTTCGTAAAAAACTCTTTGCAAAAGAGGAGTTTGTGGGTGCATTTAATAAAATCTCAGCAAAGCCGCGTTTCTCGATGACATTCATTGCTTCAGAAAATAGTTTTGTGAAAATCCCTTTTCTTCTGTAGTCTGGTTTGACCATTCCACAGAGTTCTACCTTATTCCCAAAACCATAAAGGCCTAGAAAGCCAACGAGTACACCATCTTCAAAATGAAAAAAATCTGTAATCTCACGGCTGCTGCGCTCCTGAAGCATATCCCAATTTAATTTTAATTGAATTTCATCTGCCGATTCACACTCTTTTTGAAGTTCTTTAATTTCTTCTAACTGTTGGTTTGTTAACATCAGTACCTCCCAGAAATAAAGTTGGCCCTTTCTATCATAAGTATATCGTAATTTTCGGAAAAATAAGTAATAATATTCCTCATCCTTTCTAGCAAATTTTTTATAACGATGTATAATAGAGAAAGTAAGGAGGTGAGAAAATTGGAAGAAAATCGTATGGAAGAAATGTTATCAACACTTATCTCAATGGTTGGCAACATTAGAAAAGATCAAGAGAGTTTCAAGATCCAGCTTAATGATCTGCAACAGGATATTAAAGCATTGCAACAAGATATGGTCATTGTAAAAGAGGATATTGTCGAGATGAAGCAAGATATGCTTGAAATGAAGCAAGATATGCTTGAAATGAAACAAGATATGCTTGAAATGAAACAAGATATACTTGAAATAAAACAAGATATACTTGAAATGAAACAAGAAAATGAAAAACACCATCAAGAAACCCTTAATGAGTTCAAGGTACTTAAAGCAGATTTGGATTTAATTTGGGATAAAACTGTAAGAAACGAAAGAGAAATTGCTAAAATCAAATGTCAGATCTAGATACCTACTAAACAAAAATTTAACCTAGCAGGTATCTCTCTCCTACAACTTACCTTCATGAACCCTTCAAATATTAACGTTTTGTTAACATCAAATTTAATTGGGCATTTCTCTCATTTTTTACTTCCTCTGATGCTAAATCGTACTTTTTCAAAAGGTGAAAAACTTCATTTAAAATCTCTTGTGTCTGTTTTTTTTCAAAAAAAGCTGTAAATAACGGTTTTATATCTACAGGTAGAAATTCCGCCTGTGATTCATATTTATTTTGAACATCTTCATGGGTATGATTTAATTTACACTCACTCATTGTTTGTCCCTCCTCAATCTGTCACCTTTAGAATAACAAAAATTAAATCCCTCATCCATATTTGAATGAGGGATTTAGGTTATTTTTTATGATCCGTAACATCGAGTACATCAAGCAGAAAGACGAAAACTGGAATCCCGACAATTAATCCCCATACACCAAAGAAATGCTCGGAAAAAATTAGGACAACAAACGTGTAAAATACAGGTAAATTGGTTTTAGATGACATTAAGTTGGGATTTAAAATATAGGCTTCAATCCCATGTATAATCGCAATGGCAATGGCCACATATAAAACAGTAATAAAACCACCAATACTATAAGCAATAATCGTTAATGGGATTAATGAAAGAATAACTCCTGCCACCGGAATTAATCCAAGTAAAAAAATCATAATAGACAGACCGACAAGCTGCGGAAAACCGAGAATCCACAAAGAAATGGTAGTTAATGTACCATTGACAATCGCGATAATTAACTGTGCTTCAATAACTTTACCAAAAGTGGCTGCAAATTTCCCAGCAAAAAACTCAATTTCAACGTAAATAGAAGCAATTTTGCTTTTTTTAAATTTCCTCGTAAATTCGATTAAATGCGGTTTTTCCAGCAGGAAGAACAAGCTTAAAAGCAAGGATAAGAGGACCTGCAAACTTACCTTACTTATATCAGTAAAATATCTAATAAGGAAAGTAAATCCCTGCTCAAGGTAAGTAGATATTTGAGCTTTCCCAAAGCGATTCATAATATAATTTAAAATGACATTATCATGCTTTGCAGTATAAAAAGCTGTTAGCTGTTTAATTAACGCTCTAATCTCACTTGCAATTAACGGCAAGTATTTCACAAGGGCAAATGAAAGCATGCTTACAATGACTCCATATAAAATAACTACGATCAATTTGCGATTTAACGGAACTCTCTTTGAGACAAAGTTTGTTAAACGATCCATTAAAAAAGCAAAAATAAAGGTCAACAAAATAAAATTAATCATATCTTTCAATAAATATAAAATGAATGAAATCAAAACAAATATTAAAATTCGTTTGAATCCGCTGCTTTGGAAAAGTGTATTTAACATATGCCCTATCAAACTCCATTTAGGATCGTATTTTTAATCTTGTAATGGTTACTATTATAGCAAATTTTGTTGTAATTTGTTACATTCTGCACTTATTATTCATTATAGACGAAATAACGGAGCAAAGTCCTCCCGTATATGGTTAATATAAAAGAAATCATTGCTTTTTGCATCATAGACATAATCCTTTTTCCAATCATCAATATTTGCCACGATTTCCTTCATTGCCCAAACAAACAAATATACTTCTTCATTGGTCATGGTCGGATGAAGGGAAAAACGGACCCAGCCTGGTTTTTCTGTTAAGTCTTCTTGATCAATCAAATTGGTAATATGTTTGGAAGTTTCCTGATCAATTTGGTATAAATAGTGACCATAGGTGCCTGCACAGGAACAGCCCCCACGAACCTGAAACCCATACCTGTCATTTAAAAGGCGGACAATTAAATTATAATGAATGTCCTCCACATAAAATGAAATGATTCCGAGCCGCTCCTTTACATGACCATCCAAAATATTTACGGTAGGGACTTGTTCTAGTTCGCTGAGTAGAAGATGGACGAGCTCACTCTCCCTTTCCATCATTTTCTCAATACCCATTTGCTTTTTTAAATTTAAGCATAACGCGATTCTGATCGCTTGCAGAATTCCAGGGGTACCCCCATCCTCTCGTAACTCAATATCCGAATAGTAACGACGTCCACCCCACGGATTTGTCCACATAACCGTTCCACCACCTGGATGATCTGGAACATGATTTGAATAAAGCCTTGAGTCAAAAACAAGAACCCCGCTCGCTCCAGGGCCGCCTAAGAATTTGTGCGGAGAGAAAAAGATTCCATCCAATTTTTCCAATGGATCTTCTGGATGCATATTGATCTTTACGTACGGGGCTGAAGCGGCAAAATCAACAAAACAAATTCCGCCGTGCCTATGCATGACTTTTGCTAGTTGATGATAAGGGGGTTGAATTCCGGTTACATTGGAACATGCCGTAAAGGAACCGATTTTAAGTGGGCGATCCTGATATTGATGGATTAGTTCATCAAGTTGATTCACATCTACCAAACCATTTTTATCAGGCTGTAAAACCACAACATCCGCTATTGTTTCCAGCCATGAAGTATGATTCGAATGATGCTCCATATGTGTTATAAAAACAACTGGTCTATCATTTTTCGAAATAAGAATCACATTTTTAAACCTTTCATTCACCCTTATTCCCAAGATCCTCTGGAGCTTATTGATAGCAGCCGTCATTCCGAAACCCTCTAAAAGAACAACATCATTTTCATCTGCAGAAACATGCTTCTTAATAATTTTTTTCGCTTCTTTATACATAGACGTCATTTTTAAACTCGTTGTGTTCGATTCTGTATGTGTATTTGCCATAAACGGGCCAAAGACCTCAGTGATCTTTTGTTCAATTGGGCGATATAAGCGGCCACTTGCCGTCCAATCTGCGTATAAAATTCGCTTTTTTCCAAAGGGAGAATCAAAATATTGATTATTTCCGATAATGTTGGGCCGAAACAATTGAAAATACTCTTCAAGACTTTCGGGATGTTTATAGATTTTGCTGCCGATGTTTGCAATGATCACCAACCCACCCCCAAAAAAATGATTTATTTTACAAATATATGCTCCTCCCTTTCTCCATTTTCAATATTTCAAGAAAAGTCATGATAAAAGTTCACAACAGGTTTGTAGAAAACTTAGCTAGCGCCAAGCATTAGCACAGGCTTCCTAAAAGCAAAAAAAGCAAAGGATTCCATCATCCCTTTGCTTTTTCATTCTCTATATTTTAGGAAAAGAAATAATAAAGGTGGTTCCCTTTTCTTCTTCGCTTTCACAAACAATAGATCCCTTATGATTTTTAATAATTCGATAGGAAACCATTAACCCTAAGCCTGTTCCTTTTTCCTTAGTTGTATAAAAGGGCTCGCCAATATTTGCAAGAAATTGACTTGGAATTCCACAGCCATTATCCTTAATTTTGACGACATTTTTTGACTCTGTTTGTTCACACTCGATGATTAGTTTTCCATAAGGCTGCTCTTGCATTGCATCAATAGCATTTTTCATCATATTGATGAATACTTGCTTTAATTGATGTTTTTCTCCATAAACGAAGGCTTGGCGGCATTGATAATTTTTTATGATTCGAACCGTATTTGTTGCTGCTTCAGGCTCGAGTAAAAATGCCACTTCATTTAAGAGACTGACAAGATCATTGTTTTCAAATTGGACGACCTGAGGTTTGGCAAGAATCATCAGTTCCCCTGCAATTTGATTAAGACTTTCTAATTCTGTTTCAATGACATCGAAAAATTCTTCCTTTATCCCATTTTTATTTTGCCTCATAAATTTGATAAATCCTCTTATAGAAGTAAGTGGATTTCTTATTTCATGACCAATTCCAGCAGCTAACTCGCCAATCAAGGCTAATTTTTCTGCCTTCATCAATGATTCTTCTGCTTTTTTTCTTTCTAGTGTATCAATGGCATATATAATAAAAGAAACGATCTCCCCATTTTCTTCCAAAATAGGCGTTAAAATTGCCAACCAACAAAATTCATTCTTTTCTGTTTGCCCAGACCATTCATAGAATATTTTTTCCTTTTTACCCCAACACAGCTCGTATTGTTCAACAATGGTTTCCGTCATATCGGGTGGAAATAAATCTTGTGGACGCTTTCCCACTACCTCTTCAGGCGTTAAATCAAACTGCTTGACTAAAGGGCCTTCACACGATGTATAAAAAAAGGCATCTCCTCTTTTTTCCACTTCAATAATGACACCTTGTTGCGGTTGGATCATGGCTTTTAGTTCACTTTTTGCCTCTTGTACTAAGTTTTCATACCTTTTTTTCTTACTAATATCCCTTGATACACCAAGAATGTAGTGACAAACACCCGTATCCTCCAAAAAGATCGGAATAATCGTTGTTTCAAACGTTTTATGTTTATTGTAAATAATGACATTTTCTTCATATGATAATGCCTTTTTTTTCCTTATTGCTTCTTTATAATTCCTCATCACTTTGGCTGCTTCACGATTTTCAAAAACTTCACCAATTTGTTTATTCTTTATATTTTCTAATGGAATACCAGTTGCTTTAAGATAGGCTGGGTTTACTTCTAAATAGCGAAATACCCCATTTTCTAATTCAACTAAAAAGACCGCATCTTCTAAAAAGTTAAAGATCATTAATAAATGATCTATGTTGAAAGCACTGCCCATCTTATTATAAAAATTATTCATTCTGCCACTACTCCCACTATTTCATCTATCTACTATTACTATATTTTAAAAACCGGCATTATCCAATAGATTAAATAAAAAAACAAAGGAGAAATCCCCATCCTTGCCCCATTTTTAATGGCCTCTAAAATAAATTCATCATCATCAAAGGTGGACTTTTGTCCTTTTTATCAAAACCTTAATTTTTTATTCATAGTTTGTTCATAACTATCGATTACAATAAAGTCAGGTTAATAAACCTAAGAACTAAACCCCCCTTTTTAATAAAAACC
>DATFAH010000469.1:0-6181 GCA_035254805.1 Caryophanales bacterium
CACTAAGGGGTGTAGAACCTTATTTAGGGAAATTACCCAGTTTGTCCGAGAAATAAAGTAGATTGAAAATGAGGTGTAGAAATATGAGTAAAAAGAAAATGGGCCTGCTTGTCATGGCGTATGGCACTCCATATACAGTAGAAGATATCGAACGTTATTATACACATATCAGGCATGGCAGAAAGCCTACAACTGAAATGTTGGAAGATCTAAAAAGCCGTTATGAGGCGATTGGGGGACTCTCTCCTTTAGCGAGAATAACATCAGAACAGGCTAGTAAACTCGAGGCGCATTTAAACCAAGTTCAAGATGAAATCGAATTTAAAATGTATTTAGGTTTAAAACATATTGAACCTTTTATTGAAGACACCATTAAACAAATGCATGAAGATGGGATAACTGAGGCCATCAGCATTGTATTAGCACCTCATTTTTCCACTTTTAGTGTGAAATCTTATAATGAGAGAGCTAGTGAAGAAGCTGAAAAACTAGGTGGTCTTTCGATCACTTCGATCGAAAGCTGGTATACTGAACCGAAATTTATTGGTTACTGGGTGAATAAGATTAAACAGATTTTTGAGCAAATGCCGCAAGATGAAAAAGAAAATTCCATGCTGATTGTATCCGCTCACAGCTTACCAGAAAAAATTTTACAATCTGGAGATCCATATCCAAATCAACTCCGTGAAACAGCTGATTTAATTGCTGAAGGTGCTGGAATTCAACATTATTCAGTAGGTTGGCAAAGTGCTGGGAATACTCCTGAACCTTGGCTTGGGCCAGATGTACAAGATTTAACAAGAACATTATTTAACGAACATCACTATAAAGCATTTGTTTATGCACCAGTCGGCTTTGTCAGTGAGCATCTCGAGGTGCTGTATGATAATGATACAGAATGTAAGGCTGTAACAGATGAAATTGGTGCAAAGTACTATCGCCCGGAAATGCCAAATGCAAAAGATGAATTTATTGATGTTTTGGCGACTGTTGTACTTAAAAAGGTAGCGAAGTAAAGAAACATCAGTATATTAATGGAAAGAGGGTGCCTCTGTGGTGGAAAAGCAGAAGGTTGCGATTATTGGAGGAGGAATAGCTGGATTGACAGCTGCATTCTATCTTCAAAAAATAGCGCGGGAAAACAATCTTCCAATCGAGGTAAAGTTAATTGAAGCAACACACCGTCTTGGTGGTAAAATGCAAACCGTATCGAGAGACGGATTTACGATCGAAAGAGGGCCAGATTCATTTTTGGCACGTAAAACAAGCATTATCAGACTTGCGAAAGAAGTTGGAATGGATGATCAATTAGTCCATAACTCAACAGGAAAATCGTATGTTCTCGTTGATGAAAAGCTCTATTCAATGCCTGGCGGGTCGATAATGGGTATTCCGACTGAAATTGGTCCATTTATCACAACAGGACTATTTTCTCTTGCTGGGAAAATAAGAGCGGCTGCCGACTTTTTTTTACCAAGATCGGAAAGTGGAAAAGACCAATCGCTAGGAGAATTTTTCCGCCGAAGATTAGGTGACGAGGTTGTTGAAAATTTGATTGAACCATTATTATCTGGAATTTATGCAGGTGACATTGATCATTTAAGTTTAATGTCAACTTTCCCACAATTTTATCAGGTGGAGCAGAAATATCGCAGCCTTATTATTGGAATGAAAAAATCTGCACCTCCACAGACCAAGAAGCCTGCAGAGGGAGGCAAGAAAGAAAAGAAGGGTGTCTTCTTAACTTTTAAAGCTGGCCTACAATCTTTTGCTGAAGCGATTGAAACTAAATTAGAACCTGATTCAATTTTAAAAGGTCATCGTGTTAAACAGGTAACAAAGCAAGATCATGGGTACGAATTATTTTTAAATAACGGTGAAACTATAAATGCTGATTTTGTGGTGGTTTCAACTCCGCATAAGGTAACTCAAGCTATGTTTTCTCAATATGCCTTTTTTGATCCATTTAAATCTGTGCCTTCCACTTCTGTTGCAAACGTTGCACTGGCATTTTCAGAAGAGGCCATTAAAAAAGATATTGATGGAACTGGGTTTGTCGTTTCAAGAAATAGTGATTACACGATTACTGCGTGCACATGGACACATAAAAAATGGGAGTACTCTACTCCGAAAGGAAAAGTTTTACTACGTTGTTACGTTGGTAGAGCTGGTGACGAAACGGTTGTAGATTTGTCTGATGATCAAATCATCAAAATTGTCCTTACTGATTTAAAGAAAACGATGGATATTACGATGGATCCAGAGTTTGCGGTCATTTCTCGCTGGAATGAATCGATGCCGCAATACATAGTAGGACATAAGCAGCGACTTCAGGCCATTAAAAATCAAATGGCAGAAGAGCTTCCAGGTGTATTTTTAGCTGGTGCCTCTTATGAAGGAATTGGGGTTCCTGACTGTGTTGATCAGGGCGAAGAGGCTGTAAAGCAAATTTTAAAACAATTAAATATGGACCATGTATTAAAAGAAGTTGTTCAATCGTAACAGCTTCTTTTTTTTGAGCAAAAATTTAACAAAAATAAATTTACCATATTAGTAAATATTATTATTTGAACGAATTAGTAAGGACACGGGATTTTAAACAACAATAGCTAACAAAATGTTTGGATAAAAAACAAAAGATAAGGAGGAAATTACATGGATGATCAAACGTTCTCGGTTGAGTTTGACGGAAAAGTATACACAGCAGAAAAAGGGCAGACAGTCTTAGAAGTTGCCCGAAAACAAGATATTTTCATCCCAAGCTTATGCCATCATCCTAATCTTGGACCCCTTCAAACATGCGATACATGTTATGTAAATATTGACGGGGAGCTTGTCCGGTCGTGCGCCACAAAGGTTGAACAAGGAATGAAAATTGATACGCAGTCACCACTTGTGAAAGCCGCACAAAATGAGGCGATGGACAGGGTATTAATCAATCATGAGCTATATTGTACGGTTTGCGATAATAACAATGGAAATTGCGCGATACATAACACCGTGGAATTGATGGGGGTGAGGCATCAGCAATACCCATTTACGCCAAAGCCATATCCGCCAGACAACTCCCATCCTTTTTATCGTTATGAGCCTGACCAATGTATTTTATGTGGAAGATGTGTGGAGGCATGTCAAGATCTGCAGGTGAATGAAACGTTAACCATTGATTGGAATCGAGAGTCGCCCCGTGTTATTTGGGATCATGATGTACCCATTGACATGTCTTCCTGTGTTTCCTGCGGTCATTGCGTAAACGCCTGTCCTTGCAATGCGTTAATGGAAAAATCCATGCTGGGTGAGGCTGGATTTTTAACACGAATCCCGCCAAAAATTCTTGGCCCGATGATTGATTTAACAAAGGAAGTAGAGCCTGGTTATCAAGAAATTATGGCTGTTTCAGAAGTAGAAGCTGCCATGAGAAAGGCAAGGATTAAGCGGACGAAAACTGTTTGTACATATTGTGGTGTAGGCTGTTCATTTGAAGTTTGGACGAAAGGGCGGCAAATTTTAAAAATTCAAACCCATACAGAAGCACCGGTAAACGGAATTTCCACCTGTGTGAAAGGAAAATGGGGCTGGGATTTCATTAATAGTGAGGATCGCCTGACAAAGCCGCTGATTCGAAAAGGAAATGAATTTGTCGAAGCAACATGGGAAGAAGCACTTAATCACATTACAACTAATCTTCGCTCGATAAAAAGTAAATATGGTCCCCATTCGATTGGGTATGTGGCTTCATCAAAATGTTCAAATGAGGAAAATTGGATTTTCCAGAAATTCGCTCGTGCCGTTATGGGAACGAATAATGTGGATAATTGCTCAAGGTACTGTCAATCACCGGCAAGTGTGGGGTTAATGAGAACAGTGGGCATAGGAGGAGATTCAGGTACGGTTCAAGATCTTATTGTTTCTGAATTGGTCATCATAATCGGAGCCAATCCAGCAGAATCCCATCCTGTTATTGCGACAAGAATTAAACGATCTCATAAGTTACATGGCCAAAAATTGATTGTTGCAGATATCAGAAAACATGAGATGGCGGAACGAGCAGATCTCTTTATTCATCCGAAACCAAGCACAGATTTAATTTGGATTTCAGCAGTCACGAAATACATTTTAGATCAAGGTTGGGAGGATAAAGCATTTTTAAGTGAGCGGGTAAATGGTTTTTACGAGTATAAAGCATCGCTTGAAAAATTCACTTTGGAATACGCGGAAGAAATGACAGGTTTAAGTAAAGCTGAATTAATCAAATTTGCAACGATGCTTCATGAAGCAAAATCCGCCTGTATTTGCTGGGCAATGGGAGTGACACAGCATAAAGGAGGAAGTAACACAAGCACAGCTATTTCCAACCTTCTATTAATCACAGGCAATTACGGCCGCACGGGAACAGGTGCATATCCGTTAAGAGGCCATAATAATGTACAAGGAGCCTGTGACTTTGGAACAATGCCACCGTGGATGCCTGGATATGAGTCTATTCATGATCCTGCTGTTCGTTCCCGGTACGAAAAAGCGTGGGGTGTCAATCTTTCAGACGAGCCTGGTTTAGATAACCATCATATGGTCGAGGCCATGGATAAAGGAAATTTAAAAGCTCTATACCTTTTTGGTGAAGATATGGCATTTGTTGATTCCAACTCGAATCACGTGGAAGCAGGCTTTGAAAAGCTGGAATTCTTTGTCGTCCAAGATATTTTCTTTAGTAGAACAGCGCAGTTTGCCGATGTTATTCTCCCGGCTGCACCAAGTCTAGAAAAAGAGGGAACCTTTGTCAATACGGAACGAAGGATTCAGCGCTTTCATAAAGTGTTTGAACCACTTGGGGGGTGTAAACCAGATTGGGAGATCATCCAAGAGCTTGCTAACCGTTTTGGAGCAGATTGGAATTATACACATCCAAGCGAAATTATGGCAGAGTGCGCGAGCCTTGCCCCAATGTTTGCAGGGGTCGCCTATGACAGGTTAGAGGAGTGGAACAGCCAGCTTTGGCCTGTCTCTAAAGATGGTACAAGCACGCCATTATTATATAAAGATCGCTTTGCACTGCCTGATGGGAAAGCAAAGCTTTTTCCTGTCGATTGGATTGAACCAGTTGATTCTGGTGAAGAATACGATTTGCATTTAAACAATGGACGGATATTAGAACATTTCCATGAGGGGAATTTAACCTATCGTTCTGAAGGGTTAACACATAAAGTAGCACATCCTTGGGTGGACGTCTCTCTTGAACTTGCCAAAGAGCGGAATCTAAAGGATGGATCATTAGTGAAGTTGGTATCCCCATATGGAATGGTAAAAGTACGTGTAATTGTAACCGATCGCGTTAAAGGAAATGAACTATATTTAACAATGAACTCAAGGGAAGTAATCGAAGCGGTTAACCGCTTAACGAGCAGCTATCATGATATCCCAACACACACACCTGCATATAAGGAAACAAGTGTGAGAATGGAAGTACTCGAAATAGAAGGCGAATCACCATTACCAAGGCATAACCATCGCTTTGGTAACAGAGTTCCACAATTAAGCGTTAAAGTAGAAGAAAAATGGAAACGTGCTGATTTTAATCCTATTCCGGAATTTTTAGATATGAGGAGGGATGAACATGGCAAAAGCCATTACAGACATTAAAAAGGAAGTACCAAATGAAACCGAAGAGCATTTAAAAGCAGTCACAGATATCATACAAGAATTGGCTGAAAACCGTGAAGCCATTATTGAAACGATTCAAATTTTAAAACAACTGCATGAAACAAATATATTAGAAGCCGTTCATGCTGCACTTAAGCAACGAGAGGATATTGGAACGATCGCGATTCACCAAGTGAATCAGCCGAAAATGCACAATGTAATAAATAATGGAATGAATCTATTTGCCTTTTTAGGTTCCCTTCAGCCCTTGCAGCTTTCGACCATATTAGATGGATTCGATCATGGGTTAAAACGGCTCTCTCGGACAGGGGAAAAAGGAGAAAAGCAAAGCCTTTGGAAGTTGCAAAGGAGATTATCGAGTCCTGAAATTAGAGCCACCATGACGACAATGGTTGATTTCATGGATGGAATCGGGGAAGTATTTTTAAATAAACGCAGAAAAAGCCATTAAGGGAGGGAAAGATATTGGAAAATGAAGTTCTTATTATTAAAAATATGGGTAATGAAACAGACGCCAAAAAGG
>DATFAH010000470.1:0-3289 GCA_035254805.1 Caryophanales bacterium
TATTTTATTAGAAAAAAGTACTATAAAGAGATGGACCGGCTGGAGGCATGGAAAATCGATTTAACAGATCGTCCAGTATTAGATGAAATGTTCAAGGTGAAACAATTAAATATGACCGGACAAACGGAGAAGCTTTTTGAACAATGGCGAAATAAATGGGATGATTTAGTTACGGTTGAACTCCCTGATTTAGAAGAATTATTATTTGATGCCGAAGAATACATAGACCGCTATCGATTTAAAAAAGCAAAAGCAGTTCAAGCATTGATTGAGCAGAAATTGCTTGAGGCTGAGGATCAAATTACAAATATTCTTGATGAGCTAAATGAGCTTGTCGGGAGTGAAGAAAAAAATCGGGTTGAAATTGAACAACTAAAAGAATTATATCGTGAAGCGAAAAAGAATCTGCTTGCCCATCGGCACGATTATGGAGAAGCAGAGGGTCAATTATCAAAAGTACTTGATGAAGTGGTCAATCGATTTCAAGAATATGAAGAAAAAACGAAAAATGGAAACTATCTCGAGGCTCGTGAAACTGTTTTAATGATGAAAGAGCAAATGGATCATATTGTGTTTAATATGGAACAGATTCCACAGCTTTTAATTGAATACCAATCCATCATACCTTCACAATTAGATAATGTTCGTGAAGGATTTAAGGAAATGGTGCAAAAAGGATATTTCTTAGAGCATATTAAGGTAGATCATGAGATCCATTCATTAGAACAAAGGCTTGAGGGGTTATTAGATTTAATCAAACAAACTGAAACGAAAAAAACGAATGAAGAAATCAACGAGATAAAAGCCAGGGTGGAAATACTGCTTGATTTATTAGAAAAAGAAGTACATGCAAAACATTATATTGTGCAAAATGAAAAATCAGCGGGAATTCTCCTTGAAACAGTTCAAGATGGAAATACACAGCTTTCTATCGAAGTGAATCAAGTCGTAGAAAGCTACCATTTAACTGATAATGATTTTGAAACCCAACGAATGTTAGAAAAGGAATTACATATCGTCTATAAGCGCTATCATGTGCTTCAGGAAAAATTGTTGAAAAATGAAACTGCCCAAACCGACAATGAAAAAGAATTAATGGAAATAAAGGAACAGATTGATGCCATTCGTGATCACCAGGGACAATTTTTAACGAAACTGCAGGCATTAAGAAAAGATGAATTAGAAGCAAGGAAAAAAATTAATGACCTGACAAAAAAAGTTGGAGATATGATAAGACTTGTTTCTAAAAGCAATATTCCTGGTATTCCAGAGAAAATTAACTACCTTTTCGCGGATGGTAAGGAAAGCATTAAAAATGTAAAAGCACAGTTAGAAGAAAAACCTTTAGATATTTTAGCCGTTAATCAATATCTGGAAATTGCCGTTTTAACGGTTGAAAAACTTGTCAATTCCACAACGGAAATGTTGGAAAATGCTATGCTAGCGGAAAAAGTTATCCAATATGGAAATCGTTATCGTAGTCAATATCCAACTGTTTCTAAGGCATTATTGGAGGCAGAAAAAGCCTTCCGAAACTTTAATTATCAAACGGCTTTAGAACAAGCTGCTACTTCCATTGAACAAATTGATCCAAGTGCTATTAAGAAAATTGAAAATCTGCTGTCAAACGAATAATAAGTACTAAAAAAACCGATTAAGCTTTAATCGGTTTTTGTGTTGGTTCTGTTTATTTTTATTGAAAATAATTTTGTGTTACGATAAGGTGAAACTTCAAACAGTGGGGGTTTTACGGGCAGTTGATCCCCACTTATCTGTAGTCTTAAAGTGGGGATCCTACTGCCCGTTAATGCGGGATATATCCGCTAAAAAGGTTTTTTTGAAAGGAAGTAGCAGTTACCCCATGATTTATTTTGATAATAGTGCAACCACTAAGCCTTATCAAGAGGTTTTAGATTCGTTTGTAAAGGTTTCCACTTCTTATTTTGGGAATCCGTCCTCACTAAATGGGCTTGGTGGACAGGCGGAAAGACTTTTGACCCAGGCGAGAGAGCAAGTTGCCGAGCTTTTGAAGGTGAAGGCAAAGGAAGTATTTTTCACTTCAGGTGGAACCGAAAGCAATAATTTAGCGGTAAAAGGAACTGCTATGATGCATAAACAAAGAGGACGTCACATCATTACTTCAAGTATTGAGCATCCCTCTGTTGGTAAGGCGATGGAACAGCTTCGTGAAAATGGGTTGGAAGTAACGTATCTGCCAGTTGATCGTTTCGGAAGAGTTCAGATAGAAGATGTTAAAAAAGCGATTAGGAAAGATACAATATTGGTTTCGGTTATGCAGGTAAACAATGAAGTTGGAACCATTCAACCGATAGAAGAAATTGGACTACTGCTTAAAAATTATCCAAATATTATTTTTCATGTAGATGCTGTTCAAGGAATTGGGAAAATTCATTTGGACTTGTATAAATTTGGAGTGGATCTTTGTTCATTTTCTGCACATAAATTCCACGGCTTAAAAGGAACGGGTGCACTTTTTATAAGAGAAGGGATAACGCTTGTTCCATTATTATCTGGCGGTGAACAGGAAACAAGCATCCGAAGCGGAACTGAAAATGTCGCAGGTGCTGTTGCAATGGCTAAAGCGCTTAGAATCACGTTTGAAAATCGCGATGCTGGTATGGAAAAAATGAAAAAAATCCACATGTTATTGAAAGAAGGAATTAGCACACTTGAGGGAATTCATATCCATACTCCTGTAAACAATAAAGCTCCCCATATATTGAACTTTTCTATACCAGGAATTAAATCAGAAACTTTCATTCATGCCTTAGAGCAAGAAGAAATTTATGTTTCAACCACTAGTGCCTGTTCATCAAAAAAGAAATCACCAAGTAAAACCTTGCTGGCAATGGGAGTCTCACGAATATGTGCGAATAGTGCGATAAGAATAAGCCTCTCCTATGAAAATACAGAGGAAGAGGCAATCAAAGTTGTAGAAGCTGTAAAAAAAGTAACTAAACAACTAAGAAAGGTAATGAATAGAAAATGAACTATGATCGCATACTTATTAGGTATGGTGAAATTTCGACAAAAGGAAGAAACAGGAGTAAATTTGTCGAAAAATTAAGAAACAGTATTGTTTCAGCGCTTCGTTTATACCCGAAAATTAAAATTGAATCAGGAAGGGATCGGATGTATATCCTTTTAAACGGAGAAAATGGTGCTGAAATCATTGAAATTCTCAAAAATATTTTTGGTATCCAAACTTTTAGTCCCGCTGTAAAAGTAGGAAAAGATATAGATGAAATAAAAAATGCTGCCTATAAGC
>DATFAH010000471.1:0-2194 GCA_035254805.1 Caryophanales bacterium
ATTTATCTATACCCTTAGTAATATCTAAATAAGTAATTTATAAAAGGATGGCAGTTTCCACCCATGTTGATTAACTCGCTATTGTTTCAGGTTGATCTGGCATGATATAAGCCATTTTATTTTTCATCATACCATAGATTAGTTTGAAAGAATCCAAACATATGTCATAGGCAAAAATTGGGCATAACAAAATAAGCCTACTATATAAGTAAGATTGGAAAAAAATGTATTAAATAAAAATATTAAACGTGTGTAAGTTTATCGGGGATTTGATAACCTAGAGTTTCTAGGTATCGTATTGCCATTTCTTCCGTAATCTGAGGTGCATAAGTTGGTTTTGGCTTGGACTCTATAGTGTATAATTCCTCGTTAAATAGCTCATTTTTATTTAGCATATGGTAAATAAAAACGAGTAACTTATGTGCAATCGCAATAATCGCTTTTTTGTGCCCACGACGTTTCTTAATTTGGTCATAACGAATTTTGAAGTAAGGACACTTTTTACTCTTAATAGCAGCATTGGCACATTGAACTAATAACGGTTTGATGTAAACGCCAGCTCGCGAAATTCGGACCGATTTTTTCTTGCCGGCACTTTCATTGTTTTGCGGAGTAAGTCCCGCCCAGGAACATAGATGCTTGTCTGAAAGAAACACAGACATATCTACACCGATTTCGCCAAGAATAGCAATAGCCGTAAAGATATCTTTGATACTTGGTAAGGATAAAATCAATTCGATTTGTGGCATGTAGGGTTGAACTAATTTTAAAACTACGGATTCAATTTCGCTGATGTGCTTTTCAATGCTTTCCATATGGTCAAGGCACACGCGCATTTTATCGGCTTGTGGCTCCGTTAAATGCCCTTGAATGGATTTAACAATGGTGTCTGTTTTGTTTTTCATTCTTCCGTGTAGCATCGATGAAACATCAAAATCCGTATCATCAGGATGATCAAGGATGTGGTGAATAATTCGCATAGAACTTGCACCAAAAGTATCTGAAACTACGCTGGAAATCATAATATTGGAAACGGTAAGAGAATTTTGAACACGGTTTTTCTCACTCGACTTAAAATTGATAAGTTTATACCGATACCGCATTAAATCTCGGATTTGACGAATGAGTAAGGGTGGGATAAAACTGCCTGGAACCAAGCCATGTTTGTGTAGGTCGCAAAGCCAAATTGAGTCTTTTTTATCGGTTTTCTTGCCACGAATACCTTTAACATATTTTGGGTTAGCTACGACAACTTCACAATCGTGCTCCAAAATATTAAATACTGGGTGCCAATACTTACCTGTAGATTCCATACAGACATGTTTGCAAGATTGAGATTTTAACCAATCTAGAAGAAGGTATAAATCTTCAGTGAATGTGGAAAATTGCTTGGTTTGGTATTCCGTAACCCCCGATTTGTTCGTCTTACCAACCGTAGCAACAACAAATTTTTTGTGGACATCAATTCCACAGCAAATAGGGTAAACAATTTTAAGCATAAACACATCCCCTCAAAGTTTATAGTGGATAAAGCAGACATTGACTGTTTGCCATGTCATAAACGGGAATTGTTTACACAAAGATTAGTTTCCGTGCTCGGGTGGCACACTTATTTGTACTTGAAGACAGCAAACGGCACATCTTAGTATGCGGGCAGTTCGGAACTGCACCACTCATCTCCCCGTGCTCTGTAGTGTATCTGCTTATCCATATACATTATATCAACTTTAATAGGAGTGGAGAGAAATTCTCTTTCATTAAATTTTTGTGCCTTGAGCGCAGCGAAAGGAATGAAACTTAGTATGCATAAAACACAGGATTACGAGGGATTTTACTTCCTTTACAGACTTGGACTTGTTGGACAGCTAGGTTATAAAAGATGTCATATAGCTTTCGATTACCTTGTTTTGTTTTCTTCATCGTTTCCTTACCGCCCGACCCCATTCTGATAGGGGCTATTCCTGCATATCTTGCAAGTTTATCAGAGTTAGCGAACCGATGAATGTCTCCGATTTCAACAATTAAAGCAGATGAAGTAACTGTATCAATCCCTGGCATAGTTTCAAGCTGCATACCTAATTTCTGAATTGTTCCCTTTATTTCTTTTTCAACCTTCTTAATTTCCTGTTTCTTAAAGCGGATATCTCTGACCATGCTTTGAACGATAAAGTCTCTTGATGTTTGATATTTTCGC
>DATFAH010000472.1:0-5043 GCA_035254805.1 Caryophanales bacterium
TGCATCCATAGGCTGCCAGCATAGCAGCTCCCATTCCAGGACCTTGTTCACTGGATAGTTTTACAATCGCAGCATTAAAAATATCCGCCTGCATTTGCAGCCAAATTGGATTTTTTGCGCCGCCGCCAATCGAGATGATTGAATCTATCTGTTTCCCATTATTCCTGAAGATTTCAATGGATTCGTTCAGTGAGAATGTGATTCCTTCCATTACAGCACGGGTAAGATCACTGCGTTTATGGGCAGCATCCATTCCGATGAAGCTGCCTCGTATCGAAGAATCGGCGTGTGGTGTTCTTTCACCAACAAGGTATGGAGTGAAGAGCAGGCCGTTAGATCCAATCGGTACAGAATCTAAATCTCTAGTAATCTGTTCAAAGTCTTCATTTTCTGCAAATGTATCCTTAAACCAGCTTAACGAATAGCCAGCAGCCAATGTTACACCCATCGTGTAAAAAGCATTTTCTTTTCCATGATTAAAATAGTGGACCTTACCTTTAAAGTCTTGGTCTCCACGTTCTTCATAGGAGAGAACCACACCTGATGTCCCAATGCTGCATAACGTTTTTCCTTCAGCTAAAATTCCTGAGCCAATGGCACCGCATGCATTGTCGGCGCCACCCGCGAATACTTTTGTTCCTGTGGATAATCCTGTTTGTTCGGATACGTCTGCGGTAATTGTGCCAACAAGTTCATGTGACTCCACAAGTGGCGGGCATATGCTTGAAGGAATGCCGAACTGGCTGCACATCATTTCGCTCCATTGTTTTTCCTTAACATCTAATAGCAATGTACCTGCAGCATCCGAAAATTCACTATGAATCTCATCCGTTAAGCGATAGCGGAGATAGTCCTTTGGTAGCATGAAGACAGCAGCTGCATTGAAAATTTCCGGTTCCTGTTCTTTTACCCACAATAATTTTGGTAAAGTAAAGCCCTCCAGCGCAGGATTTTTCGTAGTATCCAGCAAACGTTCTGCACCGATTACATCATAAATCTCTCGACATTGTGGCGTTGTTCTTGTGTCATTCCACAAAATTGCATTTCGTAGGATTGCGTTCTTTTGATCTAATAAAACGAGGCCATGCATTTGTCCGGAAAAGCTGATGCCTTCAATATCGTTGACATCTCCTTGGAACTTCGCAACAAGTTCATCAAGACCGTCAATCGTTTTTTCAACCCATTCTTCTGGATTTTGCTCGCTGTATCCGGACTTTTCTTGAATAAGCGGATAAGAGCGGGATACTTCTTGGCAAACCACACCAGCTTGATTCACCAATAAAATTTTCACAGCACTTGTGCCCAAATCAATCCCGATAACATATTTCATTTTGCATCATCCTCATGTGTTTTTTTGGAACATATCTAGTGAAGTAAATCCGAATCCTTTTGTAGATTAAGCTCGTGTTTTTGTTGATAAACTTTATTTTTTGTAGATAAAATCTACCTACACACAAAACTATTATCAAGGTTCATGTTTCTACCAAAAATGTGCTGGAAACTTTCGCATCCCAGCACATTTTTAAGCATAATAGATTAGAATTGAGAAATGGTTTCTAAAAGATACTGATTTAATATGGATTTTAGGCGCTCTTCACGTCCAGATTTATTTTTAATTTCCCCAAGTGTCAGAGCATGTGCTTCAAGGCTGTGGAAATTTGCTTTGCCTTCGACAATATCCTTACCAATACCTGTTGTGAAGCTGCTATAACGATCAACAATAAAGTTATCGAATACTTTATCTTCTATTAAGCGATTCGCCACTAATAAACCAATTGCGAAACTGTCCATTCCCGCAATATGGGCGTGGAATAAATCTTCTGGTTCAAATGAGCCTCTTCTTACTTTTGCATCAAAGTTCAAACCGCCACTGCCTAATCCACCATTTTTCAAAATTTCATACATTGCTAAAGTAGTAGAGTATAGGTCTGTTGGGAATTCATCTGTATCCCAGCCAATTAGCTTGTCTCCTTGGTTCGCATCGACAGATCCTAATATTCCGTTAATGCGTGCCACACGAAGCTCGTGTTCAAATGTATGGCCAGCAAGTGTTGCATGGTTTGCTTCAATGTTAAATTTAAAATGCTTCGTTAAATCATATTTCTGCAAGAAGGCAAGTCCAGTTGCCACATCGAAATCATATTGATGCTTTGTTGGCTCTTTTGGTTTTGGTTCAATTAAGAATGACACGTCAAGACCGATTTCTTTTGCATAATCCACTGCCATATGGAAGAAGCGAGCTAAGTTATCTTGTTCAAGCTTCATGTCTGTATTTAGAAGTGTTTCGTATCCTTCACGTCCGCCCCAGAATACATAGTTTTCTGCGCCAAGTTCTTTGGCGATTTCCAAGCCTTTTTTCACCTTAGCTGCTGAATATGCGAATACATCTGCATTGCAGGATGTTGCGGCACCATGGACATAGCGCGGATTAGTGAACATATTGGCCGTATTCCAAAGCAATTTTGTTTTGCTTGTTTTCATATATTCTTTAATCATGGAAACAATTATATCAAGGTTTTCATATGTTTCCTTTAATGTAGCGCCTTCTGGTGCCACATCAACATCATGGAAGCAAAAGAAAGGTACATCCAGCTTTTCAAATAATTCAAAGGCAGCCTCTACACGAGCTTTAGCTAAGTCCATACCTTGAAGGTGATTCCAAGGGCGCTCCATCGTTCCAACACCAAATGGATCTGAGCCATCTGCTGTGAACGTATGCCAATAAGCGACAGAGAAACGAAGTAGATCCTCCATTTTTTGGCCATTGACTACTCGCTCGCGGTCATAATATTTAAAGGAAAGTGCATTTTTTGATTTAGGGCCTTCAAATTTGATTTTGTTAATATCTGCGAAATAGGTCATAACAATTTCCTCCTAAAGTTTAATATCCTTGCTTTAGCGTCACTTACCTTCTTTTGCCGTTTATCAATTCGCGTAAAGCTGATCATGCCTCCATACATCAAAACAAAGGCGATAATTACAAAGCTAAAAAATGGGAACAAGGCAGGCATATATAAATTGATAAAAATAATTGCCGCAAGCGCTGTTGCCATAAGTATGGTGATATGGAAATGCATGATTGCCAAAAAGAAGGCATTTTTAACATAGTCGATACTTTTTAAATCATAATGAACATACACCGGAAAGATGTATAGGAAGGTGATGATATAAAAGATGGCGATAATCAATAATGGAACAAACAATACGGTTTCGAGCGCTCCTCCTACCGTTCTTAAATAGAAAAAATCAAAAACAAGAAAGGCTCCACCTAACAAATAACTTAGTCCCAAAATATTTGATTTCTTAAATTCCCTTCGGTAGACTAAAAGAAACGTTCTAAAGATAGGAATGTCTATTTCCTTCATCAACCACTTCCGCACAATCGTAAATACTGCAATAGAAGCTGGCATCATTCCGAAAAGAAGCAATCCAACAATTGAAAAGAACATCCACAATACATTTACATAGGCAATTTTCATAATCCACTCACATACTGTAAACAATTTCCCCATTGTTTTCCCTAATCTCATTGACCATCACCTCTTTAACATCACCCTTTTACAGAACCTGATGCAATTCCTTCCACAATTCGATCACTTAAGATGAGGAAGGCTATCAAAATGGGTAAAATACTGATGACAAGCGTTGCACCGATTGCTCCCCAATCCGTTGTATACTGGCCAATAAAATTTTGGATTCCAACTGTGAGTGTCTTAAAAGAATCTGAGCTGATAAATGTGTTCACAAATACGAATTCATTCCAATTGTAAATCATATTGATGATTGCAGCAGTGGCCATAACAGGTGCAGTCATTGGCAGCGTAATCCCGAAAAAGATCCGATTGATCGAAGCGCCATCCATAATCGCCGCTTCTTCCACTTCACGAGGAAGTGCTTCGTAAAATCCGAGCAAAATCATAATCGTAATTGGAAGATTAAAGGCAGTATAAGACAAGATGACCGAAAGCGGATTATCGATCAAATGAATTTTTGTAAATGTGTTAAATAACGGAATGAGCGTTGAATGAACAGGGATCATTAAGCCCACCATAAACAATCCCAACACAAATTTGCTGCCCTTCCATTTCATTCTCGTAATCGCAAATGTCACCATACTAGCCAAAACAACCGTCAAGATAACAGCTGCTATCGTATAGGTCACACTATTAAAGAAGTACTGGCTAATGTTTCCTTCTGTCCATACTTTTGCGTAATTTTCCCATCTCGGCGTCTCTGGTAAGGAGAATGGAGACATATTAAACACTTCCTGGTTATTTTTTAGCGAAAAAAAGAATAACCAGATGATCGGAAATATTTGAAATATGGCAACAATGATTAGGAAAAGATACATCATTCCCAAGGCTGAACGTTTAAGCAGTGGATTTTTTTCACTTAACGGAGACTTAGTTATTTTGTTCATATTAGCCAAATCCCCTTTCTCATTAATAAATATCATCATTTGATACAGTCAGTTTGCGGATAATATACGTAGCAACTAGACAAATAACTAATAGGAAGAAGCCAACCGCACTTCCATATCCAAAATCAAAGCCTTTAAATGCTTTATGGTACATATAAGATGCCATAACCTCACTGGAACCATTTGGTCCCCCGTCGGTCATCACATAAATTAAATCAAAGTACTTCAATGATCCTACAACTGCAAGAACAATCGTTACCTTGACAACATTCATAATTAAAGGAAGTTTTATTTTTAAAGCAATTTGGAGTGGTGTTGCACCATCTATCTTGGCAGCCTCTTCGAGTGAATCTGGAATGTTTTTCAAGGCTGCATAATAAATCAGAATATAAAAGCCTGCATATTGCCATATAATTGGAACGATAATCGCATAGAGTGCTAAATTAGTGTCTGCCAACCATGCTGGTGGATTGTCTACCCCAAGAGAAGTCAAAACACTATTTAAAATTCCACTAGTAGGATGATAGATTTTCAACCATAGCTGGGCAATGGCTACAGAAGCAAGTAGCATGGGGATCAAATAAATTTTTCTTAACAAATTTGCTCCCTTAATTTTACCGGCA
>DATFAH010000473.1:0-2115 GCA_035254805.1 Caryophanales bacterium
TTAATTAAAGGAATAAAGAAAAGCCAACTTGGTGAAGTAATTGAAGTTCTTTCGACTGATAAAGGTTCTGCAGTTGATATTCCAGAGTGGGTAACTAAGATGCGCCATGAGCTTGTTTATTCAAAAAATGAAGATGGATATTATCGGATTGCTGTAGAAAAAAAGCGATAAGTTTGAGAGGGTGAAGACATTGAAAAAACGGGTGATTGTTCTTGGTGGTGGAAGTGGAGGATCAATTGTAGCTAACAAATTGGCCCGTCAATTAAACCAAGAAATAAAAGATAACGAGATTAAAATCATTCAGATTACAAATAACACAAATCATATTTACCAACCAGGTTATTTGTTTATTGCATTAAATGAGAAGAGGCCAGATCATTTTATTAGAAACCAATCGACCATTGCCCATCGAAATGTTCAATTGATTGAAGATGAAATTGTGAAAGTTGATGTGGAAAAAAAGGTATTAACATCGAAGAACAAACAATATGAATATGACTACCTTGTTATATCAACTGGATCATATCCTGATTTTGATAGTATTCCTGGATTAGAAGAGGCAGCAAGTAATTTCTACACATTGGATGGTGCTATTAAACTTCGTGATCAATTGGCGAATTTTGAAAAAGGTACGATATTATTAACGGTTGATGTACCACATAAATGTCCGGCTGCACCTTTGGAATTCATTTTAATGCTTGATGATTATTTTCGAAAAAAAGGCAATCGGAAGGATGTTGTATTAAAGTACACTTACCCGATTGGAAGGGTTCATTCACTTCAACCAGTAGCAGACTGGGCAGAACCCCAGTTTGAACAAAGAGACATTCAGTTTGAAACATATTTTAATCTTGAAGAAGTAAATGCGAAAGAAAAACTTGCTATTACTATGGACGGTGAAGAACACCCATTTGACATATTAATTAGTATTCCAGCACATAAAGGCGCTGATGTTGTTATCAATTCTAATTTGGGTGACGAATCAGGATTTATTGAGACAAATCGATATTCCTTAAAAATGGTGGGTCAAGAGGATGTCTATGTAATTGGAGATGCTACTGATTTGCCAATCAGTAAAGCTGGATCAACTGCCCATTATCAATCAGAAGTGTTAGTTAAAAATTTAATTAATCGTCTAAAGGGTAATCCAGATACGGCTGTATATAATGGAAAAGTTGCTTGTTTCCTTGAAAGCAGCTTGGATATGGCAAGCATGATTACCTTTGATTATCAAATGCCACCGGCTCCAGCACAGCCATCCGATTTGATGCATTGGTTTAAGGGCGTATATAACGAGTTATATTGGCTTAATGCAAAAGGGATCATGTAAGGGGTGAATAAAATGACTTTAATAGTCCCGAAGCAAGAAGAACAGCAACTAGAAAAATTAAAAAGTTTTACAGAATCGGTACTTCCCTCTTTTACTGGAGATATGGTTCAAGATATGGCAGAAAAAGCTGTCAAAGGTATTGAGTTAGCAGATGAACTTTTACAACCAGAATTATTGGATCTATTGCGTGTACTACCAGAAGTTAGTGAAAATTTAGCACGAACTTTAGTAGAAATAAAAAAATTGGAAGAATCCGGTGTATTTTCTTTTCTATTTGATTTAGCTCAATTAGTTTCGAATGCCAAAAAAGCTCTAACGGGTGATATGATTTTTGATATGACAGAAAAAGTAATTGCTGGGGTAGAACTTGCTGACTCATTCATTCAAAGAGGTACTATTGACATTGCGAACCAAGTATTCAATGCATATGAAAATGCAAAGGCAGATAGAGAAGGGAAAAAACCTTTAACAAAAATGCAATTGTTTAAATTGATGAATCAACCTGAAACACTTGATAGCTTAAGCTTTTTACTAATTTTTGCCCAAAAATTTTCAAATGAAATGAAAAAATAATGATAAATATGATTGGTATTTAATGGGTACATCACGGAAAATAAGTGGTGTACTTTTTTTAGCTTAAGAACAACCCAAGAATTTTTCTCTTTACAAGATACCCTAAGGGGTATAAAATAAAACTTGTACATTAATTGGGGGGACAATAAATGGTTTTACTATTTTTAGTTTTCATGCTTGTAGTTTTTTTTGTTTATCAGAGATATATTCCA
>DATFAH010000474.1:0-3385 GCA_035254805.1 Caryophanales bacterium
AACAGGGCATAACAAACCGTCATCTGGAAGGGAAAAATATTGCCCTTCTATTTGAAAAACCGTCTACTCGTACTCGCTGTGCCTTTACAGTTGCCTGTATTGATCTTGGGGCACACCCTGAATATTTAGGAAAAGATGACATTCAATTAGGCAAAAAGGAATCGATTGAAGACACAGCAAAAGTATTAGGCCGGATGTTTGATGGAATCGAGTTTCGCGGCTTTGAGCACAAAAAAGTGGAAATGTTAGCCAAACACTCAGGTGTGCCTGTATGGAACGGGTTAACAGATCAATGGCATCCAACCCAAACACTTGCCGACTTTTTAACCGTCAAAGAAAATTTTGGACGTCTCGAAGGGATTAAATTCGTTTATGTCGGTGATGGGCGCAATAATGTGGCAAACAGCCTTTTAGTAGGTGGTGCTCTAATTGGTATGGATGTTTGTATTTGTTCCCCTGAATCGCTTTTCCCTGCTGAAGAAATTGTGGAATTAGCCAAAGACCTATCTGCTAAATCGGGTGGAAAAGTTTCCATTACAGCTAATGTTGATGATGGTGTCGCCGGGGCAGAAGTTATTTATACAGACGTTTGGGTATCCATGGGTGAAGAAGATAAATTCGAAGAAAGAATATCTCTTCTATCCCCCTACCAAGTAACCATGGAATTAGTCAAAAAAACCGGAAAAGCAAATACCATTTTCCTACACTGTCTTCCAGCCTTCCATGACCTTGAAACGAAATATGGAAGAGATATCTATGAAAAACACGGCCTAACCGAAATGGAAGTAACAAATGAGGTATTCTTAAGCCACCATTCAAAGGTATTTGATCAAGCTGAAAACAGAATGCATACGATTAAAGCCGTTATGGCTGCAACTCTAGGAAACTTAAAATCATAAAAACTATAGGAGTGAAAAAAATGGAAAAAGGAAGGAAACTTGGATTACTTTCTTTAATTGCCATTGTCATTGGTTCTATGATTGGCGGAGGTGTCTTTAACCTTGTATCAGATTTGGCTGGAGGGGCTTCTGCCGGGGCGGTAATGATCGGCTGGTTGATTACAGGAATCGGCATAATCTCTCTTGCTTTATGTTTTCAAAATTTAACAAACAAACAGCCTGATTTAAAAGGTGGTATTTACAGTTATGCAAAAGCTGGGTTCGGTAATTATTGGGGGTTTAACTCCGCATGGGGTTATTGGCTTTCCGCATGGCTAGGTAATATCGCCTTTTTAACATTGCTTTTTAGTGGAATCGGCTATTTTTTTCCTATCTTTGATGGTGCAAATGTGACCTCCATTATCGGTGCATCTATTCTGCTTTGGCTGCTTCATTTCATTATCCTGCGCGGTGTTCATTCAGCCGCATTAGTAAATTTGGTCGTTACGATTGGAAAACTTGTTCCTATTTTCCTTTTTATCATTCTTACCATACTAGCTTTCAAACTCAATACTTTCTCTATTGATTTCTGGGGGGAAAATAGTTTTAGCATTTCAGATGTATTAAGTCAAACAAAGAGCACAATGCTCGTCACTCTCTGGGTATTTATTGGTGTTGAAGGTGCAATGGTTATTTCTAGCAGGGCCAAAAACATGAAGGATGTAGGAAAATCAACCATTATTGGATTACTTTCAACCCTGGTTATTTATATACTGATTTCCTTTTTATCCTATGGGGTTATGTCACAATCACATCTTGCCGGGTTAAAGAGCCCTTCAATGGCGTATGTGCTAGAAGAAGTTGTTGGTCCTTGGGGTGCTGCGGTTGTCAATTTAGGTTTAATTGTATCTTTATTGGGTGCATTATTGGGCTGGACCCTACTCGCTGCTGAGCTTTCGTATATAACTGCAAAAGATAATATCTTGCCAAAAATGTTCGCAAAAGAAAACAAAAATCATGCTCCTGTAAACGCCTTAATCGTTACGAATGTGCTGGTCCAGCTTTTTTTGCTTACCCTATTAGTTTCTGAGAAACCATACAATTTTGCCTTCTCATTAGCCAGCTCCGCCATTTTAATCCCCTATCTTTTCTCTGCGATGTATCAAATTAAAACCAGCATCAAACTAAAAGAAACAAAACAAATCGTACTAGGTATTATTGCTGCTATATACGGAATTTGGCTACTATATGCTGCTGGACTTAGTTATTTATTATTAACGTCCTTATTATATGCATTTGGAATTATCGCCTTTAGAATTGCCCAAAAAGAACGCGGTGAAAAAACATTTAAACCATTTGAACTTGTATGGGCTATTCTGTTTGTTTTATTGGCAATACTCGCCATTGTCATGATGATTTTAGGAAAAATTAGTTTTTAACTTCCGATAATTAGGAGGAACAAGCGTATGTCTAGAAAAGTCGTTATCGCACTTGGCGGAAACGCTATTCAGACAGGAGATGGCACAGCTTCTGCGCAGCAACAAGCACTTGAAGCTACTTTTAGACAGCTCTCTCTGTTTATTGAAAATGGCATCGATATTATTATTTCGCACGGAAATGGACCGCAAGTCGGTAATATCTTACTACAACAAGCTGCTGCAAATTCCCCTAAAAACCCTGCTATGCCGCTCGATACTTGTGGTGCGATGAGTCAAGGAATGATTGGCTACTGGATGCAAAATGCGATGGAAAAAACCCTTAAGGAACGCGGAATTCACAAAAATGTGGTAACGGTCATAACGAGAGTGGTTGTCGATCAAAATGACCCTGCTTTCCTTCATCCAACAAAGCCTATCGGACCCTTCTACAGCGAGCAAGAGGCAAAAAGAATGATGGAAGAAACGCATGTATGTTTTATAGAGGATGCTGGTCGTGGATGGAGACAGGTTGTTGCTTCGCCAAAACCAGTATGTATTATGGAACATTCCGTGATTAATTCCCTTGTTGAACAAGGAAATATTGTCATCTCTACGGGAGGCGGAGGAATCCCTGTTATTGAAACAGAATATGGGATAACTGGGGTGGAAGCCGTAATTGATAAGGACTTCGCATCTGAAAAACTAGCTGAGCTCGTTCATGCAGAAGTATTGCTTATTTTAACAGGCGTTGACAATGTCTATGTTGATTTTAACAAACCAACACAAAGAAGCTTAAAAAAAGTATCCGTCGCTGAATTAAAAAAGTATATCGCAGCAGGGCATTTTGCAGCTGGAAGTATGCTCCCGAAAATAGAAGCCGCCATTCATTTTGCAGAAACTGGCTCCGAAAAGAAAACCATCATTACCTCTTTAGAGCAAGCTTTTAACGCCTTGACTGGAAATGCAGGAACCGTTATCTCCCTAAGTTGTCAGGTTTGATTTAATTAGAAAGGCAAGATATGGCCTTAGTAAGAAATGAGAGCTCATTGATCAGAGCTCCCCTTTTTTTGTATAATTTAAAATGGTTTT
>DATFAH010000475.1:0-2036 GCA_035254805.1 Caryophanales bacterium
CCATATTGGGAAAAAATTATACACTTTTGGAAAAAAAGGCATTTAACGCAAATTTTCTTATTACTTTTTTTAGTTGTTTTACTAGTAACGATTCTTTATTTTGCCCTGCTTGCAACAAGAGCCAATGTTCAAACTTTAAAAGAAGGATTAAGTCAACAAACGGTTATTTATGATAAAGATGGTGATATAGCTAGCAATGTTGCGACAAACCGAACAAAAGGAATCACGATCAATGATGTTCCTAAATATGTTCCAAATGCCGTAGTAGCAATAGAAGATGAACGATTTTATGAACATGGCGGTTTTGATGTAAAAGGAATAACTCGCGTTTTCTTTCATAATTTAATGGCAGGACAGATTACCGGTGGCGGCAGCACCATTACCCAGCAGCTGGCAAAAAATGCTCTTCTCTCCCCTGAACAAACGTATCGACGGAAAGCAGAAGAGTTATTCCTGGCTGTTAAAATGGAAAAAGTATATAAAAAAGATGAAATTCTGCAAATGTATATGAATCAAGTCTATTTTGGCCGAGGAGCCTGGGGTATTAGAAATGCCTCAAAAAAATATTTTGATAAAAACATTAAAGATGTATCCATTAGTGAAGCAGCCATGCTTGCAGGTTTATTGCATGCCCCAAATTATCTTGATCCTTACCGTAATTATGATTTTGCTATGAAGCGAAGAAATGTCGTTCTAGCCAAAATGAAGGAACTTGGAATGATTACAAATGGACAATTTAAACAGGCCAAAGATGAAAAAATCAAGCTTCACGATGGCGGAGGCAGTTATGTTGAAAGAAAATATCCATATTATGTTGATGCTGTATTAAATGAAGCTGTTTCGAAATATGGTTTAACACAGGATGAAATATTAACAAGAGGATACCGCATTTATACTGAACTTGATCAAAATATTCAAACAGGTGTTGAAAAAATCTATAATCGAAGCTACGTGTTCCCTAGTGGGAAAGGCGGGAAACTTGTTCAAAGTGGCTCTGTCCTAATGGACCCAGCAAATGGCGGGGTTAGAGCTCTTGTTGGAGGCCGGGGCGATCATGTTTTCCGTGGATTTAATCGGGCAACCCAATTAAAAGCACAGCCTGGGTCTACGATGAAGCCGTTAGCAGTATATACACCAGCACTTGAAGAAGGATATGAGTATTCTTCTCTATTGGTCGATAAACCTACCTCATTTGGAAACTATACACCGGAAAATTATTCAAAAACCTATGAGGGCAAGGTTCCGATGTATAAGGCTGTTGAGGAGTCACTGAATATCCCTGCCGTTTGGCTCTTAAATGAAATCGGGCTGAAAAAAGGTTTGGATTCTTTAAACCGTTTTGGAATTCCTTTAGTAAAAGAAGATGAAAACCTTGCGATCGCACTTGGTGGTATGAGCAAAGGGGTTTCTCCTCTTGAAATGGCAAATGCCTTCTCTGCATTCCCAAATGGCGGAAAACGAAATGATAGCCACCTAATAACTAAAATTGTCGGTCCAACTGGAAAAATAATTGCTGAACATAAACAAAAAACGGTAAAGGTAACTTCGAAATCAGTCGCAAATGATATGACTGCCATGCTTTTAAATGTCGTGGAATCAGGGACAGGGAAACGGGCAAAAATCCCTGGCGTTCAAATCGCTGGAAAGACCGGTTCAACCCAGCTCCCTTATTCAGATCTAAATGGCACAAAGGACCAATGGATGGTAGGTTATACTTTAGATCTTGTTGGAGCCATCTGGATTGGATATGATCAAACAGACCGACAGCATTATCTTCCAAGTAACAGTTCCGCTAATGTTGTCCCGATTTTCCGTGAAATCATGAAAGCGTCCATTCCGTTTGTTGAGCATCCCGATTTTGAAACCGTATCAATTAACGAACAGCTTGCAGGCAAAGGTCAAACTCAGAAAAAAATGAAAGAGCAAGCTGAAAAAATTAGTAAAGAATTAAATGATAATGCCAAGAAGATTGGAAAAACATTCCAGGGACAAGCTCCCGCATGGAAGAAGAGCTTTGACAAAGCTATGTATAATGT
>DATFAH010000476.1:0-3770 GCA_035254805.1 Caryophanales bacterium
AAGTACACGACCTTCTCTCACCTTACTTTGCTTAGGAAGTCCAAAACAATACAAACCAAGAGCAGATTTTATGAAAGGGTTTCTTGCAGCTGGCGGGATAAAAGGAGTGGAAAGTGCACCAATTTTTTCAATTGAGTCGACAGTTTTGACTGTACAAGAAATTAATACAAAGTATTTATGCCTTTGCGGAAGTAATGAGCAATATGCCGAATTGGGTTTTGAAATTATTCAATTACTCAAATCTGAATTTCCCGATAGGATCGTTTATTTAGCAGGGTTGCCGGAAAAAGATGAACAATCCAATTGGTTGTCAGCAGGAATTCAATCTTTTATACATGTGAAAAGTAATTCCTATGAAATGCTTTCAACCATCCTTTCTGATATGGAGGTACCTCGAAATGAACATCAGCAAGCCTAATTTTCAAAACATTTCTCTTTTTGAACAAGAAGAATTCATGACTGAAGATCAGTGGAAGGAAAAGGCAGAAGCAGAAATTCAAAATTCTATTGAAGACTTACTTTTTGAAACAAATGAGCAAATAAAATTAAAACCTCTCTATACAAAGGATGATCTGGATGGCTTAGAGCATTTAGACGATAAGCCAGGACTGCCGCCGTATACCAGGGGCCCATATCCAACCATGTATGTGAATCGGGCATGGACTGTTAGACAGTATGCAGGATTTTCTACAGCAGAGGAAAGTAATGCTTTTTATCGCAGAAATTTAGCCATGGGGCAAAAAGGGTTATCCGTTGCCTTTGATTTAGCAACACACCGCGGTTATGATTCTGACCATCCTCGAGTAGTCGGTGATGTCGGTAAAGCAGGTGTAGCGATTGATTCCATTCTAGATATGAAAACGCTTTTTGACGGGATCCCACTTGATCAAATGTCTGTATCCATGACGATGAATGGTGCCGTTTTACCGATATTAGCATTTTTCATTGTAACAGCTGAAGAACAAGGCGTCAGTCAGGATAAACTATCTGGAACGATCCAGAATGATATTTTGAAAGAATATATGGTCCGGAACACCTACATTTATCCGCCAGAAATGTCAATGAAAATCATTGCCGATATTTTTGAATATACCTCAAAGTATATGCCAAAGTTTAATAGTATTAGTATATCAGGTTATCATATGCAAGAAGCAGGGGCACCGGCAGACCTAGAGTTAGCCTATACGCTTCAAGATGGCTTGGAATATGTACGGACAGGTTTAAAGGCAGGCATTGAGATCGATTCCTTTGCGCCAAGGCTTTCATTCTTCTGGGCAGTTGGCATGAATTATTTTATGGAAGTCGCTAAAATGCGGGCGGGTCGAAATATTTGGGCAAAAATGATGCAATCATTTCATCCAAAAAATCCGAAATCACTTGCACTAAGAACTCATTCCCAAACTTCTGGCTGGAGTTTAACGGAGCAAGATCCATTTAATAATGTAACTAGAACTTTAATTGAAGCACATGCGGCAGCGATGGGGCATACGCAATCCCTTCATACGAATGCCCTTGATGAAGCGATTGCTTTACCGACTGATTTTTCAGCGAGAATTGCCCGGAATACACAATTATTCTTACAGGAAGAAACGAGTATAACGAAAGTCATTGATCCATGGGCAGGCTCTTATTATGTTGAAACATTAACAAATCAATTAATGGAACGGGCATGGCAACATATTGAAGAGATTGAAGGTCTCGGTGGGATGGCAAAGGCAATTGAAACTGGCTTGCCAAAAATGCGAATTGAAGAAGCCGCAGCAAGAAGACAAGCACAAATTGATTCTGGAAAAGAAACGATTATTGGCGTCAATCGCTATCGGCTAGAAAAAGAAGATCCAATTGATATTTTGGATATCGATAATACAGCTGTACGCTTAAAGCAAATTGAAAAGTTAAATCAGCTAAAAGCAAGCAGGGATGATCAAGAAGTAGAAGAAGCATTACAGGCGATTACACGTGCTTGTGAAACAGGTGAGAAAAATCTTTTAGAGCTAGCTGTCCAGGCAGCAAGAGTAAGAGCCACACTTGGTGAAATTTCAGATGCTATTGAGAAAGTGGCTAATCGACATCAGGCTGTTAACAGGTCTATCAGTGGTGTTTACAGCACAGCTTTCTCCAATGAAGAAGAAATTTTAGAAGTTCAAAAAATGACAGCTGAGTTTTTAGAGAATGAGGGCAGGAGACCTCGAATTCTTATCGCAAAAATGGGACAGGATGGACATGACCGTGGGGCAAAGGTGATTGCCACAGCATTTGCTGATTTAGGTTTTGATGTAGATATGGGACCATTGTTCCAAACACCTGATGAAACAGCAAGGCAAGCTGTTGAAAATGATGTTCATGTGATTGGGATGAGCTCACTTGCTGCGGGACATAAGACTTTATTGCCACAGCTAATCGAATCGTTACAAAAACTTGGTCGTGAAGATATATTGGTTGTAGTAGGAGGCGTTATTCCTGCACAGGATTATTCCTATTTATACGAACACGGTGCTTCAGCTATCTTTGGGCCAGGAACCATAATTCCAGTGGCAGCTCAAAAGGTAATAAGAGAAATATATCGACAGCTAGGTTATGAGGAAGTGGAATAGGAATGGCTGGTGAAATGAAACCAGAATGGAGTGACTCGGATCATCCAGAGCTTTGCTCAAGTATTGTTCGAAAAGGTGCGGAGCAAGAGGGGACTCAAGTTACGATTAGAAAAAATCTTCGTTTTCAGAAACGAAAAGTAGCTAGCCCCTCCCTTGATGAATTATATAATGGTATTTTAACTGGTGATCGAAGTCACCTTGCCCGTGCAATTACATTAGTTGAAAGTAATTCGGAAGATCATTTTCAAAGAGCACAGTCACTCCTACAAAAACTGTTACCTCATTCTGGAAAGTCTATCCGAGTAGGTATTACGGGGGTTCCTGGAGCAGGAAAAAGTACATTTATCGAGTCATTTGGAATCTATTTATGTAATTTAGGACTCCGTGTAGCCGTCCTGGCAATAGATCCAAGCTCAAGCATTAACGGGGGAAGTATTCTTGGCGATAAAACCAGAATGGAGCAATTATCAAGAAATCCATTGGCGTTTATTCGGCCCTCCCCTTCTGGTGGACAGCTGGGTGGTGTACACCGAAAAACAAGGGAAAGCATACTCTTATGTGAGGCAGCTGGATATGAGGTCATTTTAGTTGAAACAGTTGGTGTCGGGCAGAGTGAAGTGATTATCAGGGAAATGGTTGATTTTTTCATGCTCCTCGTCTTAACTGGAGCAGGTGATGAATTGCAAGGAATGAAGAAAGGGATAATGGAGCTAGCTGATGCAATTGTTGTGCATAAAGCTGATGGGGAAAATAAACAGAATGCCATAGTGACGGAAAGTGAGTACAATCGGATACTTCACTTCCTGCAGCCTGCAACGAAAGGGTGGCAAACAAAAGCATATACATGTTCTTCCTTAACAAAGGAAGGAATAGGTGAGATATGGGGAATGCTTCGCCGTTTTGAAAAAAACGGAAAATCAACAGGTGCATTTGATGAAAGAAGGAAAGGTCAAACAAGGAATTGGCTGTATTCTATGATAGCAGACCATCTTCATTATCAATTTTTTCATCATCCTAAAATTAGTGACACCCTACCAAAATTAGAAAATGAAGTCATGTCTGGGGAACAAACTGTAGCATCAGCAGTAAATATTCTTTTTAAACATTTTTTTGACCATGGTAAATAAAGAAGTTTCACTCTCATATTTGAAAAGGAAACATTTATGCTCTTATCTT
>DATFAH010000477.1:0-10116 GCA_035254805.1 Caryophanales bacterium
CGCAAAAAGCGGTTGAAGCCGGTTGGATACAGAATGATTTCTTGATTGATTCATTTCTGTTAATGATTCAATTAAGTGGATAATATCAATAGAATCATTGCCCTCACTTTCTAATGCTGCTCCAATCGCAACGTAATAATGTCCATCATGGCTATGTAAGACGTGCTCATCTTTTAAATGCAGCGTCTCCATGAATCGGTGTCTAAGCTCAGTCAAAAATGTAAGTGGTCCACCAAGAAAAGCGACATTCCCTTTTATTGGTCTGCCACAAGCTAGCCCCCCTATTGTCTGATTAACGACGGCTTGAAAAACGGATGCAGCTATATCCTCACGCCTTGCTCCCTCATTTAGAAGCGGCTGAATATCTGTTTTTGCAAATACTCCACATCTTGAGGCAATCGGATAGATTTTCTCAGCTGAACGAGCAAGCTGGTCCAAACCTTCAGCATCCGTATTTAGTAACGAGGCAATTTGATCAATAAAAGCCCCAGTTCCCCCGGCACAAGCAGAATTCATTCGTTGTTCTAGTCCGTTCGTCAAGTAAATTAGCTTCGCATCCTCCCCACCAAGTTCAATGATCACGTCAATGTCTGGGTCTGTTGATTTAACTGCCTCTGTGCAAGCCACAACTTCTTGGATGAACGGAATTCCCAAAAGCTCACATATCCCGATTCCAGACGATCCACTAGCATTCATTTTAAGCTTCGCATTTGGAAATTGATCAGCCACTAAATTTAATAATTTTAACGTTGTGTTTTTAATATCGGAGAAATGCCGTTGGTATGATTTAAAGACGATTTCATTATGGTTGTTTAATACGACTAGTTTTGCCGTCGTCGATCCTACATCAAGGCCAACTTGAAGTTCCATCTTTAATCCTTCCTTTCCTATGAACCGCTTTTTTTAACAAACATTCAAGACACATCCCTTTTCAAATTCATTTGATTCGCTTTATTTGCAGATTTTGCTTGTACCTTTAAGGGTGAAAATAACATGACGACTATGCTTTAAATTCCGATCCATACTATCGGTGTGATCGTTAATCCTTGTTTTTCAAATTCCGCAAATGGATTCAACGTTGGTTTACATGCAAGCCCAAAGACAAGAATGATTGCCAAAACAATAATCGGGGACAATTGACAAGCTTATTTTTTAATAAATTCATTTTATAGTCCCCCTTACTTATTTCTATGATGGAAGGACTGGAATCAATGCAAAAATTAATAATGAACACATTGTTGATTAGTCCCCACAATGTAAATTATAATTGGTATATTAAGAATATCAATAAACAATAAAAGAGAGAATGTCTATTAATTAACAAAATAAGGATAATTGATTATTAAAAAAATTTTTTAGGGGGTTATGATTTTGTCCGAGCAAACCATTGACAGACGAATCATTCGAACAAAAAGAATGATACGGGACGCTTTAACCGTATTAATGGAAGAGAAAGGTTTTGAAGGAATTACTGTCGCAGATTTAACAGCCAAAGCAGATATTAATAGGGGGACATTTTATTTGCATTATCGTGATAAATACGATTTATTGGAGCAAAGCGAAAATGAAATCATTCAAAAACTCAACAAACTCGCGGTTGAACTTCAAAACTTAAGTGCTGATGATGCGATAAGTTTTTTTGATCAAAACAAACCTGTGCCATTCCTTGTAAACCTATTTGAATATTTATTAGAGAATAAAAGCTTCATGAAGGTAATATTGGGCCCAAAAGGCGACCCATCTTTTCAAGCAAAGATAAAAGAAGTAATGAAAAAAAATTTGCAGCAAAATTTATCAATACGTTTTAAAAAGGAAAAAATGCTTGTTCCCGAGGATTATGTTTTTGCCTATGTCAGTTCGGCACATCTTGGGGTAATTCAGCACTGGCTCGAAAGCGAGATGAAAGAATCACCACTTGAACTATCTTTAATTTTAACCAAAATGCTGTTTTTGGGACCAGGCCAAGTCGCAGGATTGGTAAGAACATAATAGAAATATACAAAGAGAAGATCGTTCAATGACAGATCTTTCTCTTTTTTTTGCTATAAAAATTCTTCATATCATTTCAACTCCATGAATAATTGCATGTTTCTTAGAAAAACTATCGTTTAGGAGGTGTTTGGTACATGATAGACTCGTTTTCAAAAAATGGGATTTGCCAGTTGCTAAACGATAATGATATCCCAAATCCTTTATCCTCTTCACTTATGGAAAACATAGAACATTTAAAGATCGTTTTTAAAGCATGTGAGGATCTTGTTTTTCACTTTACAGATTTTGATAACCAATCAGGTTGCTTAGTTTACTTATCAGAAATGGTCAGCAATCAAGCCATGTTTGAGATAGAACAGGGCTTATCATCCTTTGTAGAAACACCCAATTTAACGGAATCCCTTCCTCTTTTCATTCTGAAACGCTTTCCAATGAGCTGTGGGTTGGTGCTGAATCATAATCAAACTATTGTTGAACAAATTTTGGAAGGCAATACAATTCTGTTAATTGACGGCTTAGAAAAAGCGTTTGTGTTTCGATCTAGTAATAATGAAGGGAGAAATATTCAAAATCCACCGACAGAAAGAACGGTGAGAGGTTCACGGGAAGGCTTTGTTGAGGATTTACAGAAAAATATTATGCTGATCCGGAGAAAAATTAAGACCCCATCATTAAAAGTAGAAAATGTAGTGATTGGAAAACAAACAAACACTCAAATACGGGTTGTTTATATACAAGGTGTTGCAAGTGATGAAATTGTTAAAGAAGTACATCAAAGATTAGCTAGTATTAATATCGATGGAATTTTAGAAAGTCATTATATTGAATCAATGATTAAAGATCATCCTCGATCACCTGTTCCAACTGTCTTTAATACCGAAAGGCCTGACCGTGTTTGCGGCAGTTTATTAGATGGAAAAGTTGCGATCCTGATTGATGGAACCCCTTTTGTATTAACCGTACCAGCCGTATTTGTTGAATTCCTGCACTCTAATGAGGATTATTATGATTCCTCACTAGTAGCAACAGTTATTCGTTGGGTTCGGTTTCTAGGTCTTTTTGTTACATTAATTTTGCCGGCCTTTTACGTTGGGTTAACCACATTTCATCAAGATTTATTGCAAGATCCATTTTTAATAAAGCTTGCGGCAAATCGTGAAACATTGCCATATCCGGTAATGATTGAAGCTATTTTTATGTTAATGACCTATGAACTGGTCCGGGAAGCCGGTTTACGAATGCCCAAAACCTTTGGCAGTGCAGCCATTACGATTTTAGGACTTGTCATCATATCCCAAACAGCTGTCCAAGCAGGTATTATTGGCCCTTCGTTAACCGTGGTTGTATCCGTAACTTCTTTAACAAGTTTTATTTTGCCTAATTATGCCTTTCATCAAATCATGCGATTTTCCGGTCTCCCATTACTCCTATTAGCAGGCATGTTTGGATTCATGGGTATCATTGTTGGTCTGATGTTTGGTTTAGCGTATTTAGTTAGCATACGGTCATTTGGAGTACCATATTTTTCACCTGTTTCACCTGCTCGAAAAGAAAGCTGGAAAGATGTTTTTATCCGTGCACCATGGTGGGCCATGAAAACAAGGCCAGCTGGTCTTGATATTCATAATTTCCACCGTGCAACTGATACCAATGCTGCAAGTCTTCCTCAAGATAAGGAGGGAAATGAAAAATGAGATTAACACACAGACTACTGATCGTCCCATTACTTTTTCTCCCCCTTCTTCTTTCGGGTTGCTGGAGTGCAAAGGAAATTCATAAACTCGGAATTGTGAATACAATGGGTATCGATGTTAACGATGCTGGGGAATTTGAAATTACGACCGTTATTATTAAGCCTTCCATTCTTTTTCCTCAATCAATAGGAGGTATGGAAGAAAAAAATAATAAGTATTTGATTGAGACTGCCACTGGTCGAACAATACTTGAGGCATTAGGTAAACTTTCCAAATCTATCTCAAATAGAATTTATTTCGGTCATTTAGATATGGTCGTATTTGGAGATAAAGCAGCAAGAGAACAATTACTACCCACTCTTGATTTTATTGTCCGGGAAAATGAATTCCGTCCCAATATATACTTACTCGTAACAAAGGGAAAAGCAGCCGATCTAGTTACAACGACTCCTGAATTTAATAAAACTCTTGGACTTGAAACAACAAATTTGATGAAGTCAAATCACTATGTTGCAACAAAGATGGTTAAGGATATCAGTCAATTTATGAAATTATACTCTAGTAATACAACAGATCCGATTACTGGCGTGTTAACAACTGCTGACAAAATTGGAGTCAATGCAAAAGGTGATGACCATCATGCGGCTACTGAAATCCAAAACAAACCTCGAGTCATCAGTTTAGATGGGGTTGCCGTTTTTAAAAAAGAAGGATTAAAGGGCTATTTAAACGAGAAGCAAACTCGCGGGCTCCTGTGGCTAAGAGGAGAATTAAAGAATGAGATTATGGTGATGAATCCTGACACAAACGAAAAAGATAAAGTAAGCATTGTTATTAGAAATTCAAAATCACAATTTATTCCACAAGTTAGTGGAAATAGTGTGAAAATGATTGTTAAAACATGGGTTGATGCTGATATTGGCGAAGTTTCATCAAAAAGTCTTCAACTAGATACGAATCAAATTGAGCGTCTTAATTGGCAATTAGAAGAATTAATTAAAAAAGAAGAAGCAAGTGCATTAGAATTGGCTCAAAAAGAATGGCAAACCGATATTTTTGGTTTTGGACAAGCTATCTATCGAACTGAGCCAAGAGTATGGGATCTCTTAGCCCCTAATTGGAGAAACGGTGGTCTAAGAGATATGACAGTGGATTTAAAGGTAAAGGCAAATATTTGCCGTTATGGTTTATTAAAAAATCCTAGTAATGCCAATGAATCGAGGTAAAAAATGGAAATCGTTGTAAGCATCCTTCTAATTGGATTAATGTTCATTACAACTCTACCTTATACTTTCCAAGTATTAAAGAAGAAGGAATTTAAAGTGTTATTTGTACAATTAGGAATCCTTGGTCTTGCCATAATCGGAGGAATTCTTTTGATCTTTGAAATTCGGGATCCATCCATTTCCAGTATGCTAAATCAATTAAGTCCAATTGGGAAATGATTAAGGAGGTTTAGACATGATCGAAAAGGGAAGAATCAGCAATATTCAAGCAGCAATGCTTGTTATTACGTCCTTGACCATTATTGGGCACTTGATTTTATTAACCGTCGTCATTACTTATAGTCGGCAAGATAGCTGGATAGCAGCGATTGTAGGAGCCATCCTCGGCCTTGCTGGAATTTTTGCCGTATCAAAATTAGCTCAAATTTTTCCCGGCCAGTCATTAATTGAAATATTATTTCAACATTTCTCTTGGCCAGGGAAGTTTCTAGGGATTCTCTATCTTGGCTATTTTTACATCATGGTTATATTAGCAACACGAATATATGTGGAAGCATATAAAAAAATCATGATCCAAACGCCTGAGTGGGCCTTTGTAGCTGTGATCCTTCTTTTGACCTCTTTTATTGTTTATCTAGGCCTTGAGACACTTGGAAGAATCAATCAAATTATGCTGCCGATTATGGTTTTATTTGGGATTTCACTCGTTCTTTTAACAATTGGCGAGAATAAAGATTATGCAAATTTATTGCCAATATTCGGTAACGGAATTCTCCCTATTACAAAAGGAAGCCTAGCAATTATGGGATGGTTTGGTGAATTTGCTATTTTAGGCATGATCCTCCCCTATGTGCAGCAACCGAAGAAATTAGTTAAAACCGGGATCGTAGCTACTATTATTACATTGATCATGTTCATGGGACCACTTACCGGACCTATTGCTCTATTCGGTCCTGTCGAAGCTGCAAAAATGGTATTTCCATCCTTTTCAGAGGTTCGATATATTATGGCGGGTGAAGTAATTAATCGGTTTGACTCCATTGCGATTCTTTTTTGGACAGTAGGATCTATGGTTCGAATTTCCTTATTCTTTTACGGACTCAGTCTAGGGATTGGCCAAGCATTGAGGTTACCATCCTATAGACCATTGGTCATTCCATTAGCATGGTTAATTGGAGTCGGATCCCTTTTATTTGCCAAAAGTTATGAAGAATTTAACGAATTTATGTTTGAATCATATGTCCCGATTAATCTAATAATGGGCTCTATTTTTCCAATTCTTCTTTTCTTAATAGCATGGATCTTTTTTCGAAATAAATATAAAACGAAGTACAGCCCAAATAAATAGAATAACCAGAGATCCAATTAAGGGTGATTTCATATGGAAAACTATTACAATAATAATACTGCTAGGCGTTATAAAGCCCATGTCAGCATATTTGGAACAACACAAATTCATTTAAGGAATCCCTTCATCATCGGTTGGTGGTCTGCTGCATTTCCGGGATTTGGGCATATGCTTTTGTCAAAATACTTAAGAGGCTATGTTTTATTCATGTGGGAAGTTGTTGTTAATCTGAATGCCCATATTAATAATGCCATGATTTACTCGTTTCAAGGAAATATCCATATGGCTAAAAATGTTTTGGATACTAGATGGCTTATCATGTATATTCCCGTATATCTGTTTGGCATCTGGGATAGCTATCGGACAACAGTTGACATGAATAAGGTTTATGTTTTGGCAGATCATGAAAATCACCGTTATAATACATTTAGTATCGGCTCAATTGAAATCAATTATCTCGATATGAGAAATCCTTTGCTTTCAGTCATATGGTCCTTATTTATTCCAGGTTTAGGCCAACTATATATCCATCGGATTTTAACATCCTTTTTCGTTATCATTTGGTTAGTTATTTTTTATTATTTTTCACATACCCTTGAAGCTGTGTCACTCTTATTTTTGGGAAAAGTTAAAGAAGCAACACACGTTTTAAATCCAGAATGGCTTTTGTTCTTGCCATCGATCTATGGTTTTGGAACATATGATTCCTATATTAATACAGTTGAAAACAATAATCTTTACAAAAAAGAGCAAAGAACTTATTTAATCCAATTTTATCAAAACCCACATTTTAATATACTAAAAGGACAAAAAGTGAAGTGAGGAAGTTGCAGCTATTTTCGACTTTTGAAGGGAATATCTTTATCGAAATGGTAATTTCAACGTTAGAAAAAAAGGGCATAAAAAGGGAAAATATTTTTGCAGTTCCACTAGAAAATCGAACAGATGATCGTAAAATATTTGATACCATACACCGTTCAGATGGAACTTCATTAGTAGATATTGGAATGGCACTCGCTACAGCCTTCTCCGTTATTGGTGCCAGTATTGGCTTTAAATTGGCATGGGGCCCAATTTACTGGGGACTTATTAGTGCGTTTATTGGGTTTGTGGTAGGATTCGTAATAAGACTTTTTACTGAAAAGGTTATCAAAAAAAGAAGAAGAGTTTTAAAGGGAACCCATTCAGAAATCATTCTCATTGTAGATTGTACCGAATCACAGGCAGAATTAGTGGAAACCACACTTTGGAGTCATTTTGCAATAGGGGTAGCAAAAATAAAATAATATCCATACAACCATACCAAAAAAACTTGAGGGCAATGCCTCAAGTTTTTCAGATCACTACCGATTCTTGGATGCCAATTTTAGTCAACTGATAGGATTCCTCATGTGCAATTTCATTCATTATCTCTACAAGACGATTATGGTGAGTAAAGAAAATGACTTGTGTTTTCTGTGATAACTCTAACAAAATTTCTAATGTTACTTTCGATCGAGAGTCATCAAAATGCACCAAAATATCATCAACAATAAATGGAATAGGCTCATTTTCATCAATGTATTTTTCGATGCTGGCAATACGTAAGGATAAATATAATTGGTCGGTTGTTCCGTCACTCATGCCATCAATTGGTACTTTCTCTCCGTTGGCACGCATACCCATTAAAACGGGTTGATCTTTGTCATCGTAATCAACGATTAGTCCTAGGAAAGATTGCAGAGTTAATTTTTCAAACAGCATGCAGGCTCGCTTTAAAATAGGATCTTGGTTTTGATTACGATAGTGCTCAATACCTCTTTTTAAAAGTGATGATGCTAGTTTTAACTGGACATATTGATCTGTAAGATTTGCAAGTTTAGCTAGTAAACTTTCTTTTTGCTGTTCTCTTAACACGGAGGCTGTATTATTTCCTAGAATTTTCTCTTCAAATTCCTTTTTTATCACACCATGTTCTTGTTCAATTTCAGAGCGAATAGGCTCAATTTCTTCAAGTTTCCGCTTAATTTCTTCAAGTTCTACTTCAATACTATCATGGTTTATCTGATCTGTCTCCTGAATGATCGCTTTAAGTGATTGACCATTACCCAGCTCCAAAAGTTCTTCTTCTATTTTAAAAATACTGGACTGAAATTCTTTTTTTTGCCTAAATGTATTTTCTACTTGCTCCAATACCTCAAGTGATTGACAATTTGCTAATTTCATTAAACTAGAGAGAATTTTTTCTGACTCATTTATCTCTCTGTCAGCATCTCGTATATCATTTTGCACAATATCAACTTGACTTAATAATGCCGTTAATTTAACGTTACTTTTTTGCGCCCTTTGAAGATGATCATACATCTGATTAACTGCAATATGAATATTTTCATTATCTAGATCTATTTGAATTAACGTAAGAATGTCCCGTACCCTTACTTCAAAAAGGGAAATTTGTTCCTGGATAGCGATCTTTTCTTTATCAATCCGAAGCATATGATCATAAGTGCGTGTACAATCTTCATAGATTTCAAGCAGACTTTCCGCTACCTCTGCCGGGGTATTGATCGAAATATTCGTTCCTTCCACAGCCTTTATCCACTCTGATTTCCAAATTTCAATTTTTGATTCAATATCCTTTTTTTCACTGTTGATTTTTTCTAATGTTCCCTTAACGTCTAAAATACTACATTGAAGATTTGATCGCTTATATTGCTCATCACGGAATTTCTTAAAATAATTTTCTGCGATTCTCAGCAATTCATCCACTGTTTTTTCTTCACTAATTGATTCATATCTAGAAAGTTCCCTAATAAGAAGCTGTTTAAATCGTAGTTTTTTCATTTCCAGTTCTTTAATCAATAATTGATCTTTTTCAAAAGTCCTGCCAAGATCTTTTATTTGATTGAGTCTCACCAGCCATCCAACCATTTCAGCTGGGGTCAAAGGAATTATAGTGGATGGCTTCCAAAGCTCAAACCAGTCAGATTTCCATTTCTCCAATTCAGCTTCATAACCGACCTTTTCAATTTCAAGGCCCTCAATTTTATTTTGGTAGCCTGCAATATCTGCTAAAAGTTTATTCTTTTCTCCCACTTTAGCAGCTTCTTGTCTCATTTTATCTGAAACATGATCTGAGTTCCGAACACTTTCTTCATAAACTGTTTCAATTTCCTGACCTGTTGTATAAGATATATACTTTTCATCCAATATTCCATTTTTAAGTTTAATTCGAATTAGTTTCCAACCAAACTCGCGGTTTTCACGGGCGTTTTTAAGTGTTTCCTCTGAAGGTATTTCAGCAAATGATTCAAGCTCTCGAATTCTTGCTTTGGACATCTCTATCAAATCATTTTGCGTATGGATATGATCATTGATTTTATGAATACTTTGCATGATCGCTGAATGTTCTTGTTCATATTTATGGATGGTTTCGATCAATCCTGGTACTGGGAGCTCGATTAATTCTTGATAGGTGCCATCCCAAAGTGCCAATTGTTTCGTTTCTGTATTTATTTGCTGCCACTTTCTGTTACTTTCAAATATGAGCGCCTCCAAGCTTTCCTCAAAATGGCCTGCACGTTTTACGGAATCAATTATGGCTTCAAGTTCATCGATATTTGGATGATCTGAATTTTGAGTAAGGATATTTACTTTTTCTTCTAATTCAGTTTCTTTTTCTAGTTGCTCTTTTTCATACTTCTCAAATGCTTGATCAAGTAATGGCCTTTGTTTACATAGTCTTTTGATTGTTTCTTTTTTCTCAGCAGATAATCGATATAAATCCATTTTAGTTAATTCAGCATTTTTTAAGTCAATTTCTTTCATTAAAGCAATGACACGAGCAGCTATTTGCCGGTATTCCCCTTCTAAAATA
>DATFAH010000478.1:0-2717 GCA_035254805.1 Caryophanales bacterium
ATATGTATATTTCTGGATTTGACCAAAACAAGAAACAGCAATCAGGATATTTAATATATTTTGATAAAACAAAGGGAAATAAAGTGCAGATCCATAAACAAGATTGGCATGGGAAAGGACCTACGATGTATGATCCGAACAACGATTTATCGATGGTCATCAAAATGATGAATTGGATTCCTGTTAAAGATGAAGTAAAACGTTGGAATGAAGAAACGAATGCTGTCATGTATAAAGGAATAAGAAGATGGAATAGTCTGGAGGGGATTCGCTTTATCGATGAAAATAGTAAGACATATACTCCATCCAATGCTGATTTCGTAAATACTGGACCAACGATCTCCTTATACATTCCAAGCAAGGAGGATTTGATTACTCCACAGCGATATGTATATAAACCAATTTTTCAGGAGGAGTAGGCGATATATTTTACATGAAGGATGATTTAATTTGAAAAAATCGATAACTCCAATACTCATTTATATTTCAATACTAATTGTTATTTTCGTGGGGTTTCAAATGGTTAATAAGGAACAAGAAAATCCAAATACGAAACATGTCAAAGTAAAAAAAGCAGATATAAACAGTAAACTGCCCTACACCATTCAAGTCGAGGAAAATGATCATAAACCAGAAACGATTGCTTACCGAATCTGGTTTGATTTTATTAAAAGTTTAGAGAGCGATGGATTTATTACCAATCCATCCTTTACTAGATTTACAAAGTTATCAGGAGATGAAAATTCTTTTGTAGCTGCGGTCGTTTTTCAAGTTCAGTTACCTGAAGGAACGCCAAAAATGGATTATGGTTGGGGAAAAATGCAGGATGATCGAGTCGTTCCAAATATCGTTTGGAAACTAACAATCAAGAAGGGGGAAAACGTAACGTATACATTAACAAATATTGAAAGAACAACGGATACGCAAATTGGGTTGCCGCCTGTTGAAACAACGGATGAATATCGAAAGAAAGCCGGAATAGAGAAACCATCGGAACGCGTAAGATACGTGATTAAGAATGAAACGCTTAGGGTCACTTATGATAATGGTAAGGATTGGCGGATTGTTCCTGTGACGATGGGCGAAATATTTAGCGGTGAAGCAAACGGTTCGGAACAACAGTTATTAGATGGCAGCTATGTGATTACACCGAATATTACTGCCTTTGTCCTTAATCAAGGCACGTGGGTTCTGGTTAGTAAGGATAAAGGGAAATCTTGGAATAGGGCATTGGTTTCTGATAAGCTACCATTTATACGGATGCTAAAGCTTGGGTTCACGTCTGACCAGAATGGTTATCTCATCGTGACAGGTGATAAAACGATGAGTTGAGAGGCAAACTTTATATTTAAAACCAATGATGGTGGTCAGTCATGGAATAATGTCGGATCTGTGGATGGCGTATTTAACTTAGTAACAGATGGAGGATTTATAAACGATCAATTAGGGTTTATCTCCTTTGGTGAATTGCGCTATGAGGAACGGCCTCCAATTCCGAATTTATATCGAACTATTGATGGTGGATCAAACTGGGAACGCGTAGAGGTTCCGATACCAGAAGAATACCAAGGCTATTTTACCATAGCGGAGGTTCCTACTTTTCACGGAACGGAAGGAACTTTATTAGTAAATCAAGGCCCACAAGGCGATTATTTGGTTGGAAAGGTATTAGCGAAATTTGCCTCAAAAGATCAAGGTAAGACATGGTCTTTTGCTGGTTTGGTTGATCCAGATGGGGTACTTTTGGCCAAGTAAAAAGATTAAAATGTTCCGAATATAGTTGTGAGGAAGAACTAAAACGGGGGGAGAACGATGATTAGGAGGCTGAATCATACCGATCATGAGGTTTGTCTTAAATTTTTAAATACAAAGCCAGCTGAAAACTTATTTATCATTGGTGACATTGAGGCATACGGATATGAACAAGATTTCCAAAAACTTTGGGGAGAGTTTAACGAAAATGGGGATCTCATTGCTGTTTTGTTAAAATACGAGGAAAACTATATCCCATTTGCGAATGAATCATTTGATGCAAAAGGATTTGCCGACATTATTATGAATGATCCTGAATTTGGGATGATGTCTGGGCTTATGGAAATCACTGAAAAAATTGCCCCCCTTTTAAACAAACAGTACAAAAGTAAAAAACAAAACTATTATGCAAAATGTAAAGGATTAAACCAAAATATCAATGATGTTGATTTTTCAAACGTGCATCAAGCCGTTCCTGAGGACGCTGAGTCACTTGTAGATTTATTATCGTCAGTTCCTGAATTTAAACATTCAACCATTTCAGCAGAAAGAAAAGTTCGTGAACTAAGGGACGGGACTTCAAGATCATTTTTCATTAAGGTTGATGAAAAAATGGTCTCAACCGCTTCAACGGCAGCAGAAAATTCAATGTCAGCGATGGTCGTTGCGGTTGCAACGTTAGAAGACTATAAGAATAAGGGGTATGCGACAAAGTGTATGCTAAGGCTTTGTAGCCAACTACTACTTGAAGGCAAAGAATTATGTTTATTCTATGATAATCCTAAAGCTGGAGCTATTTATAAAAGAATCGGGTTTGAAGACATTGGATTTTGGATGATGTATTCGTATTGATAAAAGGCCATATAGAATGAATTTCATAAATAGTAAAAAAGGAGCCTTCTGTTAGTTAGATGATTTTTTTGCGGACTGAGAGGCTCTTATTTGAATAAAAATGGCCTATTTTT
>DATFAH010000479.1:0-2065 GCA_035254805.1 Caryophanales bacterium
AAATAATTTTCTACAAATTCTTGGACCTTATTTCGATCTAATTCATTCTTTTTTAAAACTAATTCCGCTTCCATCATTTGAGATTTAGACCTAATATCCATCTTTAATTCACGAAGTGACACATCACCATTCAATAGATCGATAGCTAGTTGTTTAATTTCTTGGCTCTTAGAAGACTGATACAAGACGAAGGCAAGACAAGAAATTTTGTCCATAATAACCCTCCAATCATAAAAATAAATATGAGTATATAATTCAACAAGCATCCTAATTTTTCCTGTTTTTTTTCATCGATTTATTAAGAATGGAATATATAACCCAAGATGTTATTGTTGTAAATTGATTTATTTACAGGAATTTTATATAATATTGAAGGGATTAAAGTAAAAATGACGAATATTTTAGGTGATACTGCTGAAATTTACCTTTCTTCCCTTTGGGCAGAAGGTTTTTTAGTTTTTACATAGGTAATAGGAGGATTATGAATGATGAAGAATGCTTTAATTAAAGATCTTTTCAGAAATACAGAAGGATACGTTGATCAAAAGGTTCAATTAACTGGATGGATTCGAACAGTCCGCGATTCTAAGACTTTTGGTTTTATAGAATTAAATGATGGCAGTTTCTTTAAAGGAGTACAAATTGTTTTTGATGAACAATTGGATAACTTTAAAGAAATTACAAAACTCCCAATCAGCTCGAGCTTACTTGTTGAGGGAGATTTTATCTTAACCCCACAAGCAAAGCAGCCTTTTGAAATTAAAGCAACAAATATTGTCATTGCTGGAACGTCAAATGCTGATTATCCATTACAAAAGAAGAAGCATACATTCGAATATTTAAGGACGATCGCTCATTTACGTCCGAGAACCAATACTTTTTCTGCAGTATTCCGTGTACGGTCATTAGCTTCGTATGCCCTTCATCAGTTTTTCCAAGAAAAAGGATTTGTATATGTCCATACACCAATCATTACTGGAAGTGATACAGAAGGTGCAGGGGAAATGTTCCGTGTGACAAACCTTGACTTAGATAATCTTCCAAAAAATGAAGAAGACAAAGTGGATTCAACAAAAGATTTCTTTAACAAAGAAACCAATTTAACGGTTAGTGGACAATTATCTGCTGAGGCATATGCTTTGGCCTTCCGTAATGTATATACATTTGGACCAACATTCAGAGCGGAGAATTCTAATACCGCTAGACATGCTGCTGAATTTTGGATGGTAGAGCCTGAGGTTGCATTTGCAGAGCTTCCAGATATTATGGATCTTGCAGAAGATATGGTGAAATATGTAATAGGATACGTATTGGAGAATGCACCTGAAGAAATGGCATTCTTTAATAGCTTTATTGATAAAGGCTTGCTTGAGCGTTTAAATAATGCTCATCGTGCAGATTTTGGACGAATAACATATACTGAAGCGATTGAATTATTAAAAAATGCGGAAGAAAAATTTGGCTATCCGGTTGAATGGGGTCTTGATCTTCAAACAGAGCATGAGCGCTATTTAAGTGAAAAAGTTTTCAAACGTCCTGTTTTTGTTACTGATTATCCTAAAGAAATTAAAGCTTTCTATATGCGCTTAAATGAGGATAATAAAACAGTTGCTGCTACTGATTTACTTGTTCCAGGAATTGGGGAGCTTATCGGTGGGAGCCAGCGTGAAGAACGTGAAGAAATATTAAAAGATAAAATTAATGCACTCGGCATGAATGAAGAAGATTACTGGTGGTACCTTGAATTGCGCAAATACGGTGGTACAAAACATTCAGGTTATGGAATTGGCTTCGAACGATTAATCATGTACTTAACCGGCATGACAAATATTCGTGACGTGATTCCATTCCCAAGAACAACAGGCAGTGCGGAATTTTAATAAAAAGAGCCAATTGGCTCTTTTTTTATCGTTTATCGTTAGAAAATTATAAAATACTAACTTGTTGATAACTTTAATTAAGTTTATTGCCGTCTAGCTCAAGGGGCCTATCGCCTAGTAAACTTCGGGCCATCTCCCTACGATAAGTCAACATCAATTCGTAATCGCCTCATTGTGTTTCCTTT
>DATFAH010000480.1:0-2628 GCA_035254805.1 Caryophanales bacterium
ATTTAGGCGGGAAGCGAAATGCTTGCTGCCATGTTTGTTTTGTTAGATTTGAAATGGAACCCCTTGGAACAACAAGGAAACATTGCTATATAAACAATAATCTGCATTTTATGATATAATTCGAGTAGAACTGTCTATCAGGAGTTGGAAAAAATGATTACAAGAATTAAACAGTTGTTTAATGAAAGTGCAGCGGACATAAAAAAGCTTAATAAATTAGTAATTTCCGTCAATGAGTTAGAGCAAAAGTATGAAAACTTTAGCGATGAACAATTAAAAGCTAGGACGCTCTTTTTTATAGAGGAGCTTGAAAATGGTAAATCACTTGATGATATAAAAGTGGATGCGTTTGCTGTTGTAAGAGAGGCATCAAAGCGGGTATTAGGACTAAGGCATTATGATGTCCAGCTAATTGGGGGGTTTGTGCTATTTGAAGGCAGTATTGCCCAAATGAATACAGGGGAAGGAAAGACATTAGTTGCCACTCTCTCCAGTTATTTATCTGCTTTAGAAGGAAAAGGGGTTCACGTTGTAACGGCAAATGAATACCTGGCACGAAGAGATAAGGAATTAATGGGCCAAGTCCATGAATTTCTAGGATTAACAGTAGGTTTAAACATCTCTCAAATGGAGCCTGCAGCAAAAAAAGAAGCTTACTTGGCTGACATTACATATGGAACAGGGACTGAATTTGGATTCGACTATCTAAGAGACAATATGGTGAAAAACAAGGAAGAAAAAGTCCAAAGAAGACTTAACTATGCGATTGTCGATGAAATTGACAGCATTTTGATCGATGAAGCGAGAACACCACTCATTATTGCTAATAAATCTGATAATGGGGCAGAGTTGTTTAAAATAACAGCAATGTTAATGAAAGAATTCGTAAAAGATGTCGATTATGAGGTTTCTGAAGAAACGAAACAGGTTTATTTAACAGAGGCAGGGGCTGTCCATATCGAAAAAGCCTTTGGTATTGACAACCTCTATGATGCGGAACACCAGGAGTTGCTGCATAGTGTGACACAATCACTTCGGGCTGAAGCCATCATGAAACTGGATGTTGATTATATCGTTAAGGACGGGAAAATTGTTCTTATCGATAAATTTACTGGTCGAATTATGGAAGGGCGCTCTTTTAGTGAGGGCCTTCATCAGGCGATTGAAGCGAAAGAAGGAGTAGAGATCACTGAAGAGAACGATACCTATGCAACCATTACGATCCAAAATTATTTTACAATGTACAGCAAATTATCCGGGATGACAGGAAGTGCCATGCCATCCAAGGAGGAATTTTCTGATACGTATCATTTAAAAGTAGTGGAAATTCCAACAAATGAACCGGTTGCTAGAATAGATCATCCTGATTTTATTTTTGATACTTATGAATCCAAAGTGAAAAAAATTGTGGATGAAGTCAAACGAATGAAAAGCATTGGCCGACCTGTCTTGATCGGAACGACTTCCATTGAACAATCTGAAAAGATTTCCGTCTATTTAAAGGAAGAAAAGATTCAACACCAAATTTTAAATGCGAAAACAGAAGAAGATGAAGCAGTGATTATTGCTTCTGCTGGGCAAAAAAGGCAGATTATGCTGGCTACCAACATGGCAGGCCGTGGAACGGATATTGTTCTTGGTGAGGGAGTCAAAGAACTTGGTGGACTTCATATTATTGGGACCGAAAGGCATGAAAGTAACCGAATTGATATGCAGCTTCGCGGAAGATCCGGCAGACAGGGCGATCCAGGTTCGTCGCAATTTATTATTTCTTTAGAAGATGATGTATTTTTTTACTATGATGAAGAAGAGAAGGAACGTTATAAAAGTAAAATAAAAACAGATGATACGGGTCTTATCCTTTCCCCGGATCCTGAAAAATTTACTAGGAAGGTTCAGGAAACGGTTGAAAACGCCCATTATTCAGCTAGAAGCCATTTATTGAAACTTGAAAGTGTGATGGACCGGCAGGGCAAGGTCATTTATTCAATGAGAGATCGAATTTTAGAGATAAGTCAGGAAGATATGGTTGAAGAGGTATTGGGCTACCTTCAAACATATGTCCGTAAAGTGTTGGAACAATATTATCCACAGGACGCTGAGCTGATAAATCCAAAAGCTTTGCTAGAGAACCTTTCTCCTATCTTTTTAGAGGTACCATGGGATTTGGGGGATTTAGAGGAAATGGACAAGGAAGAAATCGATAAAAATGTACTAGCGGAATATTCTCGGTTAGCGTCTTATATTTTAACTTTAAAAGAGGAAGATGAGTTAGGACGGCAGTTAAAAGGATTTATGCTGTATCAAATTGATGCAAACTGGATTAAACATTTGGAAACCATGACACATATTAAAGATGGAATTGGACTTAGAAGCTATGGGCAAGAGGATCCTTACAGGGCATTTGAGACAATTGCCTATGACGAATATGAAAACCTTATTTTGAGTATTCAGGCTGATGTCAGCATTCGCTTTATGGAGTATGTAAAAAGTAAATGGATTTCCCAAATGAATAATGGGGAGGTAGTGGAATAAATGGCACTTTTTCAAAAAGAGGAGAAGGAAGAAGTTTCTTCGCTAGAAGACAAAACTTCTGATGAAAGTGTTCAAATGGAGGGTGCTACGGTT
>DATFAH010000481.1:0-2153 GCA_035254805.1 Caryophanales bacterium
ATGGCGAGTAAATGTAGCTGCTTGGTTGCTCCACTTAGCTGTATCATTAATATTAATCTTTTTATAACGTTCAAGTAATTCTTGAATCTTAGCATCAGTTTCTAATAATTTATCATTGTAACGAACAACTGTAACATTATTGGTCATCCATTCTCCTAGTTCCTTATGAAGAGCATAAGCATTCTCAGTTCCATTTAAGGACATAACGGAATTCCATTTTTGTTCTTGTTCTTTCAATGCACGATCAAAGACTGTTGAAGAAATAGCATCTGCACTCTTTTCAAGTCCATTGATGTATTTCAGTGCATTAGGTCCAGCAACCATACCACCGAAAATAGCGGAGAGCAATGAGTTTGCTCCTAAACGGTTCGCACCATGTTGTGAATAATCACATTCACCTGCAGCAAATAGACCTGGAATATTCGTCATCTGATCAAAGTCAACCCATAATCCACCCATTGAATAGTGAACAGCAGGGAAAATCTTCATCGGAACTTTATGTGGATCATCACCAGTGAACTTTTCATAAATTTCAATAATACCACCAAGTTTAACATCTAATTCATGCGGATCTTTATGTGAAAGATCTAGATATACCTGGTTTTCTCCGTTAACACCTAGTTTCAAATCTACGCAAACATGGAAAATTTCACGAGTCGCAATATCACGCGGTACTAAGTTTCCATAAGCAGGATATTTTTCCTCTAGGAAGTACCAAGGCTTTCCATCCTTATACGTCCAAACCCGACCACCTTCACCACGAGCTGATTCACTCATTAAACGAAGCTTGTCATCTCCTGGAATAGCTGTCGGGTGAATTTGGATGAATTCACCATTGGCATAGTAAGCACCTTGTTGATATAATATAGAAGCTGCTGAACCTGTATTGATTACAGAGTTAGTTGATTTTCCATAGATGATTCCAGGACCGCCTGTTGCGACAATAACTGCATCACCAACAAATGTCTTCATTTCCATTGTTAGCAAGTTTTGCGCAACAATTCCGCGACAAACTCCTTCATCATCCAGTACTGCACCCAAGAATTCCCAACCTTCATATTTGGTTACTAACCCAGCAACTTCATGGCGGCGAACTTGCTCATCTAATGCATATAGCAATTGCTGGCCAGTTGTCGCACCTGCGAAAGCCGTACGGTGATGCTGTGTACCACCAAACCGGCGGAAATCCAATAATCCTTCAGGTGTACGGTTAAACATAACACCCATCCTGTCCATTAGATGAATGATACCTGGTGCAGCATCACACATCGCTTTAACAGGAGTCTGATTTGCTAAGAAGTCTCCTCCATAAACCGTATCGTCTAAATGTATAGCTGGAGAATCCCCTTCACCTTTTGTATTAACAGCTCCATTAATACCACCTTGGGCACAAACAGAGTGAGAACGTTTTACCGGTACAAGCGAAAACAACTCTACCTGTGTTCCTGATTCTGCAACTTTAATGGTTGCCATTAAGCCGGCCAAGCCCCCACCGACTACGATCACCTTACCTTTACTCATCAAGACTCACTCCCCTTAATCCAAAATCCAATATTTTTTCCGATCAAAGTATATTTACTAGTAAAAAATTAAATAAAAGCAACTAATGCTTGAATTCCAACAATGGAAAGAGCTATGAAAAGAACCATCGTCACGTATGTAGTAATGACCTGTGAGCGAGGAGATACTGTGATTCCCCAGCTAATAAGGAGTGTGCTTAAACCATTTGTAAAGTGGAACACAGCCGACAAAATACCAATTAAATAGAACCAGAACATAAATGGAGATGAAAGGATATCGGCCATCATCTGAAAATTAGGCTCTGCATTTCCCAATGCGACTTGCATACGCGTCTGCCATACATGCCAAGCAACAAAAATAAACGTAATTATACCTGTAACCCTCTGAATTAAAAACATCCAGTTGCGGAAGTAACCATATTTTCCGACATTGTTTTTAGCGGTAAAAGCGATATAAAGTCCATAGATTGCATGATAGAGCAACGGTAAGAAAATAATAAATGTTTCTAAGAAAATCTTAAATGGAAGAGATGACATTGCTTCTGCAGCCTTATTAAAGGACGCCTCTCCCCCTGTAGCAAAATGGTTGACCACAAGATGTTCTGTCAGGAATATTCCAACTGGAATTACCCC
>DATFAH010000482.1:0-13537 GCA_035254805.1 Caryophanales bacterium
TTACGCTTTTGTTTGTTTAGTTTTCAAGGATCAATTTGTTCCCACCGCTCAGAAGCGACTTTATTAATATAACATTTCAAGTTATTAATGTCAACAACTTTTTATCGTAATCATCAGTATTAGCTGACGACCTTTAATATATTACAGCATGTTCACTAGTTGGTCAATACCTATTGTGAAAAAATATTTAAAAAGAAAAACCGCTGTTATCGCAGCGGTATCTAATCCTAAATGATCCACTTTTGAATGGCTACCAGAGCGAATAAACCCGGAATGCCGAGGAACCCCGATACAGCAGATGTAGCAAAATTGATTGGCACATGGATTCCGTAACCATTACCAACCACGTTTAAAAAAAAGAGAAACAATGCGCCAATCAACATTTTTATCACTGTTTGACCAATAAACCTAATTGGCTTGAAAGGTGCTCCTGAAAATAACAATAACAAAATAAGACCGCCTAAAATAGAAATGACTACGATTGGTTCCAAAAAGGCTATCCTCCTCCCACATACTTGTACTACCTATTTTATGTACAAGTATGGAAAAAAGACCTAAGAGACCATTCAATACCTTTTTAATGTGATGTTTCTTTGTTTCGCTTCCTTGAGAAGAAAAAAATACTTAACCTCTGCCAGTTTTGTTTGGCAAATGACTTCTTCTGAAGGATCGAAACTTTTTTCAAGAAGCGCTTTTTGCTGTTGCCAATCCTTTTTATATTCATCTAGACTATTTAGCAGCTTTTCATCAAATTCTTTTCTAAGCCAGCCTTTTCGCTTAAAAAACATAATTAATTCCCCCGTGCCATTATAATTCCCTTCGACCTTCGATTGCTTTGGAGAGGGTTACTTCATCAGCGTATTCAAGGTCTCCACCTACCGGAAGACCATGAGCAATTCTCGTAATTTTAATCCCTGATGGCTTTAACAATCGGGAAATATACATTGCCGTAGCTTCCCCTTCAATATTCGGATTTGTTGCTAAAATCACTTCTTGAACCGTTTCATCCTGTAGCCTTTTTAGTAAATCCGGAATATTAATATCCTCTGGTCCAATCCCATCCATTGGAGAAATAGCTCCATGAAGGACATGATAAAGACCATTGAATTCTTTCATTTTTTCCATCGCAATCACATCTTTTGGATCTTGAACGACGCAAATAATACTTTTATCCCGTCTTAGATCCTCACAAATATAACATGGGTCCTGGTCAGTAATGTGGCCACAAACAGAACAGTATGAAAGATTTCGCTTTGCATTCACTAATGCCTTAGCAAAATCAAGTACCGTATCTTCTTTCATACTTAAAATAAAAAAAGCTAGACGAGCGGCCGTTTTCGGGCCGATACCTGGCAATTTCATAAAACTATCAATCAGCTTCGATATCGGTTCAGGATAATGCATTTTCTATTATTCCCCTTTAAAGAAAAACTTGGCGAGCGATTGCCTAGTTAAACTTATACGATTTAAATGTTGAATATTTACAGAATCTAAGAAAAGCGCAAGCGCCAAAATTTGGACACTCACGCTTAAATGTTTCATTAAAAAGGTAAATTCATTCCTTTTGTAAATTGACCCATCGTACTATTCGTTAATTCTTCAACTTTTTTAAGGGCATCATTTGTTGCAGCTAAAACAAGATCTTGTAGCATTTCCACGTCTTCTGGATCTACTGCCTCGGGGTTGATTTTTACTTCTACTACTTCTTTATGGCCAGTTAAGGTAACGACAACCATACCGCCGCCTGCAGTACCTTCAATCTTTTTCTCACCAAGTTCTTCTTGCGCCTCAGCCATTTTCTTTTGCATTTTTTGCATTTGTTTCATCATATTTTGCATATTGCCCATTCCGCCACGCATCATTTACAATACCTCCATTTTTTAGTCAATTAATTCTATAAATTCAGCACCAAACTGTTTTTTTGCCTCAACAATATGAGACTCTTCTTCATTTTTTACTTGGCTTTCTTCACCCTCAGTTGTTTGATGACTGTTTAAAAAACTTTCCCGGATGGTTTGCCATTGATCTTCTGGTATACCTATAACAGCTAATTTCTTCCCAATCAGCTCTTGAAATATACTGCCTGTTTTTTCAACAAATCGGTTATTTTCCATTGCCATTTGGCAGTGAATCTCATGTTTAAATTTGATGATAAAAGCAGTTGCTGAAGCAGCAACTGGTTCTGCTTCATTCAATAAGGCTGAGTGTGATTTCATTAATTTAGACAGCATTTCTCCCCAGCGGCTTTTAATTTGGACTAAATCGGTTTTTGTCGCATGCTTTAATACCTCATTTATTTTGCCAACTGGAGCCTGAAAGCTTTTTCTTGAAGTCCTTGGGGATTGTTTTTGCACCGAAGGACCAGCTTCTTGCTGGGTTGCGACTCCATTTGTTTTTAACTCTCTGAGCTCCTGCTCTAGCTGATCAATTCGGGCAAGTAGCTCACCTAATTCACTCGTCGCACCCTGCTGTATTGTTTTTTCCATCTGGCAAAGTTTCACGATGGCTACTTCCAGAAGAATCTTCGAATGATTGGTCCACCGCATTTCAGTCTGCGTTTTATTTAGAATATCCATAAGCTGATAGATTTGTTCAGCAGGAATTTGCTCTGCAATCTGGCGAAAATCATCATCCAACAAGACACGTTCCAAAGATTCTTCGAGTGCCGGCGCTGTTTTGTAAAGGAGCATATCACGATAAAATAGAATAAAATCCTCAATAAATCGGGATGGGTCCTTTCCTTGATAAAGCAATTCTTCAAGAGTTTCTAACCCCATTGCCACATTTTTTTCTAAAACCGCTCTTGCTAATCGATTTAAGAAATTTTGAGACACAGAGCCGGTAACAGTTAAGGCATCTTCATATGTAACACAGTCTTGGCTAAAGGATATAGCTTGGTCTAATAGACTTAAAGCATCCCGCATTCCACCTTCAGCAGCTCTTGCAATCATTGTGAGAGCCGTTTCCTCGCAATCAATCCCTGTTTCATCCACAATTAGTTTCATTCGATTCACAATGGCTTGTGCCGTGATTCGTTTAAAATCATATCGTTGACATCGAGAGATAATCGTAAGCGGAATTTTATGCGGCTCTGTTGTCGCCAAAATAAAGATAACATGCTTAGGCGGCTCTTCAAGAGTTTTTAACAGAGCATTGAACGCACCAATAGAAAGCATATGCACTTCGTCAATAATATAAACCTTATATTTTACAGCACTCGGTGCATATTTTACTTTATCGCGAATATCACGAATCTCTTCAACCCCATTGTTTGAGGCAGCATCTATTTCAATAACATCAGAAATCGATCCGTCTGTGATTCCCCGGCAAAGAGAACATTGATTACACGGTTCTGATATTGGAGCCATTTCACAGTTAACGGCTTTCGCTAAAATTTTTGCTGCACTCGTTTTTCCTGTTCCCCTTGGGCCGGAAAAAAGGTAGGCGTGTGATATTTTTTGCTGGAGCAGGGCGTTTTGCAATGTTTTTGTCACATGCTCTTGGCCAACGACATCAAAAAATTGTTGCGGACGCCAAACACGATATAACGCTTGATATGCCAATTAACAATCGCCCCTTCCAAATCTCCATCTTCCTTATTATAGCGTATCTTTTTCCATTTTTACAAAGAAAAGCGTAAGCGCCTTGGTTAGCCCCGAAAAGCTTAAGACGTAACCCGCAGGACGGGCCTGCCCTCCGGAGGGGGACGACTTAAGATTTCGAGGGGCTAGGCACTGGAGCTAGATAGTAATCCAAGTTCAAAAATCAAACTTGCAAAAAAACTCACCTCTAAACAGAGATGAGTTCTATTTGTCGTTAAAATATGTATAACTGCCGTGCACCTTCCGTCGACTGACACCCATAAGCGCTACTTAAGCAGTTAGCTCGACCCAGGCAACCCCGCGGCACATGAGAGCGTCCACTTAATGCTGCTTCCTTCCGGACCTGACATGGTTCATGGATTCCCATTGCGCAGGACCCGGGTGTCAACACCACTTACTTAAGGCAGACCCTACAGTATGCCAGCCTCAGGAAGGGATTCAGCCTCGCTAGAGCGGATTGCGAGTACAGGGCACCGCTACCTCCCCGCTTAGCACGGCAAAATTAATACCGAATTTGTGTGCGTCATGTTTAACGCTTTTTTAGTATACTAAGTTTCTTCAAAAAAAGCAATAAATACCATCTGTAAAATTATGTAATATTTTTTTCCGTATTTGCTTTCTTTGCTAACTTTCTTTTTTCTCTAAGCGCTCGGAAGAAAGTGGAAAGCATATGGCCACATTCTTTACCCAATACCCCATTCGTAACCTCGCATTGATGATTAAAGCGTGAATCCTGCAATAAATTCATTAATGTACCTGCACAGCCTCCTTTTGGATCAGGCGCACCATATACGACTCTTTTGATCCTTGATAAAATAATGGCTCCAGAACACATCGGACAAGGTTCAAGCGTTACATATAAGGTTACATCTTCAAGACGCCAAGTCCCCAGTTTCTTACAGGCTTGTTCAATTGCAAGGAGTTCCGCATGGGCAACGGCATTTTGCTCACACTCCCGTAAATTATGTGCCCGGGAAATAATTTCACCTTGATAAACCAATACAGCTCCAATTGGCACTTCAGCAAGTTCCTCTGCCTTTTTCGCTTCTTCTATGGCTTCCTTCATAAAAAACTCATCTTGATTATCCATAACCACGAACACAAAACCGCCTTTTTGATTTAATCCCAAAATTTATAAACATTATAACATTTATTTTCCTAAACCTTCATAGAATGGTTGTAGCGTATTTGCATAAGGAGGGATGAAAGTGCAAATTCATGTAGTCCAAAGAAATGAGACGTTAGATAGTATTGCCAAAACCTATCGAACTACCGTTCAGGATATTGTAGAAGCGAATGATATTCCTAATCCTAAAAATCTAGTCTCTGGGCAAGCAATGGTCATTCCTATTATAGGAAGGTTTTATACCGTTAAAGCGAATGATAGTCTATACACGATTGCCCAACGGCTTGGAATATCTGCCCAGCAGCTGGCCTCTGTTAATCGTATTTCTGTTAATCAACCCCTTCAGGTTGGCTTTAAGCTTTATATACCAGAAGGCAGGAAACGAGAGGCCGAATTCAATGGCTATGTTGAACCAAGAGGATCTTCAGTTGCACCATCTCTAGAAAACAGCGCAAGAGAAGCAGCTCCTTATTTAACTTATTTAGCACCATTTAGTTTTACCGTTGATCGTTCAGGAAATTTAAAACCGCCATTGCTTAATAACTTTCCTGAAATTGCCCGAACTCATAAAAATGTTCTGATGATGGTTATCAATAATCAGGAAAATGATCAATTTAGCGATGAACTTGGGCGTATTTTATTAAATGATATCCCTGTACAAGATAAATTTTTAAATAATATCGTGGCAACTGCTAAAAAATTTGGATTTCGGGATATCCACTTTGATTTTGAATATTTAAGACCAGCTGACCGCGAGGCTTATAACCGTTTTTTAAGAAAGGCGAAAGATCGATTTAAAAAAGAAGGCTGGTTCATGTCAACCGCACTTGCTCCAAAAACAAGTGCCACCCAAAAAGGAAAATGGTATGAGGGGCATGATTATAAAGCACATGGGCAAATCGTGGACTTTGTCGTTATTATGACATACGAATGGGGGTATAGCGGCGGTCCTGCTATGGCAGTATCTCCTATTGATCAGGTAAGAAGGGTTTTGGAATATGCCATAACCGAAATGCCTTCTAATAAGATCCTCATGGGACAAAATTTATATGGATATGATTGGACACTTCCTTTTGTTCAAGGAACCGTTGCAAAAGCAGTGAGCCCCCAACAAGCTATCCAGCTTGCAGCTAAGCACAATGTTCCGATTAAGTATGACAATAAAGCTCAGGCACCATTTTTCAACTATAAGGATGAAGCAGGGAAGGAACATGAGGTCTGGTTTGAGGATGCGAGATCGATTCAAGCAAAATTTGATTTAATCAAAGAACTTCATTTGCGAGGAATGAGTTACTGGAAACTTGGATTGGCCTTTCCACAAAACTGGCTGTTAATTACTAATAATTTTACCGTGGCAAAAAAACCTTAATATTATTAAAAACTGCCATTTTTCGGCAGTTTTTTTGTTTTTTTGACAGGAAATTCGTTTCTTCTTTATTTTGGATATCCATTCCTTCTTTTAATTATGATAGAATATTCTTTGCGTCATTTGAATTCTAGTGAAAAATAGAAAGTGTAAGCAGTTGGAGAAGGAGGACGTGCAATGGGGGATACACCCTTTATTACCGTTGAGGGGCCAATTGGCGTAGGCAAGACATCTCTTGCAAAAGCCATTTCTGAACAGTTTCAATTTGCTTTATTAAAAGAGATCGTTGATGAAAATCCATTTTTGGGGAAATTTTACGAAAACATCGAAGAATGGAGTTTTCAAACGGAAATGTTTTTCCTTTGCAATCGCTATAAACAGCTTGGAGATATAAACTCCCATTACTTAAGTAACAATCAGCCTGTTGTAGCTGATTATCATATTTTCAAAAATTTAATTTTTGCCAAACGGTCATTAAATCATGATGAATATCAAAAATATGAAAAAATTTATCATATACTTACAGAAAATATGCCAAAACCAAATGTGATCATATACTTAAATGCAAGTTTGGATACGTTATTAAAAAGAATTAAAATGAGAGGCCGGGAGATTGAAAAGAAAATTAGCCCATTATATTTAGAACAATTATCCCTGGACTACGAGGAAGCCATTACCCGATTTGAAAATGAACATCCTGAAATCCCTGTCCTGCGTTTTAACGGTGATGATGTTGATTTTGTAAAAAGTAAACAGGATTTACAGCAAATTTTTAAGCACCTTTCTTATTTAATTAAAACTGAGGCGGGTATAAACAATATTAGAGCAGGGGGATGTTCGTGAGTATCGTTATTGGTGGCATGATAGGCCTTGGAAAAACAAGTGTAGCGGAAACTTTAAATGCATATTTTCAAAATAAAGGGATTGATAGTAAAGTTTTTTATGAAGCGGTCGATGACAATCCGATTCTCCCGCTTTATTATCAACTCACTGCAGAAGAATTAGAAGCAAAAAGAATACCATTCCTGCTGCAGCTCTTTTTCTTAAACAAACGATTTCAAACGGTAAAGCAATGTGTAAGCTGGCATGAACCGATTTATACCATTCAAGACCGTTCCATTTATGAAGATTGGTATTTTGCCTTTGTCAATAAATCTTTAGGCAGAATTTCTGATTTAGAATTTAGAATCTATGAAGATCTTGTTGAAAATATGTTGGAAGAAATAAATGAGCTTCCTAAGAAAGCTCCGGATCTTATGGTTTATTTAAGGGGTTCGTTCGATACGGTTCTTAATCGAATTATGGCACGCGGCAGAAGCTTTGAAATTAACCCGGAACTGAAAGAATATTACTTTGAAGTTTGGAAGGGTTATGATGATTGGGTTACCAACTATTACCATGCAAGTGAAGTCTTAATCATTGATATGGATACTACTGATGTTGTCAAAAATTATGAAGATGCAAAAAGAATATGCCATGATGTAGAGACCAAATTAAATACCTTTTTAAACACAAAAACACCTATCGGCTAAATGGCCAATAGGTGTTTTTTAATCACAGAATACACTTTAAAGGGTAAAAAAAATTCGTTACAACTACTTGTAACGAATTGTGATCTCCAGTTTTATGCGCGATAGTCAATTGTCAATTTTTATGGAGGAGGAAGAGGGATTCGAACCCCCGCGCGGTGTTACCCGCCTGTCGGTTTTCAAGACCGATCCCTTCAGCCAGACTTGGGTATTCCTCCGTATCGACAAATAATAATTTATCATAGGTATTTTTGTTTGTCAACAAAATATCATATATTTTTTCGAGCGGGATTAAACCCGCTCAGAAACCCCATTATTCTGGCTTAATTGCATCTCGATTTCCCATGTATGGACGCAATACCTCAGGAATCATCACACTTCCATCTTCCTGTTGATAATTTTCTAAAATGGCAGCTACTGTACGGCCAATAGCTAGGCCAGAACCATTTAAAGTATGAACATGTTCAGGTTTACCTTTAGGATCACGTCTGAAACGGATGTTTGCCCGTCTTGCTTGGAATGCTTCAAAGTTACTGCATGAAGAAATTTCGCGGTACATTTCATAGCTTGGAATCCAAACTTCAATATCATACTTTTTAGCAGCAGTAAATCCAAGATCACCTGTACACATACTTAGAACACGATATGGCAGGCCAAGTAGTTGCAAGACCTTCTCAGCATTATTTGTAAGCTTCTCAAGCTCTTCATAGGAGTCTTCCGGCTTCACAAACTTCACTAATTCCACCTTATTAAATTGATGCTGACGAATTAGTCCGCGTGTATCACGACCAGCAGATCCTGCCTCTGAACGGAAGCATGCACTGAAGGCAGCATAGCGGATTGGCAGCTGCTCACTGCTTAAAATTTCATCACGGTGCAAGTTTGTTACAGGTACCTCTGCTGTTGGAGTGAGGAAATAATCTTCACTTTCAATCAAGAATGCATCTTCCTCAAATTTCGGTAGCTGCCCTGTTCCTGTCATACTTGCCCGGTTTACCATATAAGGCGGAAGCACCTCTGTATAGCCATGTTCATCAACATGTAAATCAAGCATAAAGTTCCACAATGCACGTTCCAAACGGGCACCCAAGCCTTTATAAAATACAAAGCGGCTTCCTGTTACTTTCCCAGCCCGTTCAAAATCAAGGATATTTAGGGCATCTGCTACATCCCAGTGTGGTTTTGGCTCAAATCCAAAATCACGAATTTCACCCCATTTACGAATCTCTACATTTTCATCTTCAGATTCCCCAACAGGGACACTTTCATGTGGGATATTTGGTATGCTTAATAGCAGAATTTCTAGCGTTTCTTCAACGCCTCTCAATTCATCATCTAAGGCCTTAATGCTCTCTCCAACCTCTCTCATTTCTGCAATAAGTTGCTCCGCATCTTTCTTTTCACGCTTTAAAGCGGCTACTTGTTGGGAAACTTCATTCCGCTTGCTTTTTAACTGTTCAGATTCCACAATAAGTTCCCGTCTTTTTACATCTAAATCCTCAAATTTTCCGAGGTCAGTTAAATCCTCCCCACGGTGCTGAAGCTTTTCTTTTACCTCATTAAAATTGGCTCTTAAGTACTTTAAATCTATCATTTGTCTGCACTCCTTCTAAGTAAAATAAAAAACTCCCGTCCCTAAAAACAGGGACGAGAGTTAACCCGCGTTACCACCCTGGTTGACAGCAAAAAAACTGTCCACCTTGAAAATTTTTAACGGAATGACCGAAAGTACTTACTAACTTCATAAAAAGTGTTCCGCACCTTGCTCAAGGATGGATTCACAAGCATCACATGCCGATTTGCACCAACCACCGGCTCTCTTTACTGTGAGGTTCTTGTTACTATTTCCTCTCATCGCTTTTACGATATGGATAATTTTCTCTAATTTACTATAATTATTAGCCAATTGCAACAAAATTATGCATGCTGTTTCGCCTTTGCCTCTTTCACCATTTCAACAAAGTAGGCTGTCATACGATTATCTTCTGTTAATTCCGGATGGAATGAACATCCAAGGAATTGACCTTGTCGTGCGGCGACAATGCGGTCCTCATGCTTAGATAAAATTTCAACATTTTCCCCCGCACTAACGATGTGAGGCGCACGGATAAAGACGGCTGGGAAGTCTTCGGCAGCACCCTTAATCGTTAGGTTTCCCTCAAAGCTTTCACGCTGACGGCCGAATGAATTTCTTTCGACCGTAACGTCCATTACCCCAATATGCGACGCATCATAACCAACAAGATTTTTCGCCAAAAGAATTAAACCGGCGCATGTACCAAACATTGGCTTACCGGAACTTGCAAATTCTCGTAAAGCATTCATAAAATCATATTTATCAATTAAACGGCGCATCGTTGTGCTCTCTCCACCAGGGAGAATGAGACCGTCTACTTCTTGTAATTGTTCTTTATGTTTAATTTCAATTGCTTGTACACCACAAGCTTCAACTGCCTTAACATGCTCACGAACAGCGCCCTGCAGTGCAAGTACACCTATTTTTATCATTGCAATTACTCCTTACCAGCCGCGATCCTGCATACGCTCACCAGGTGAAAGTGATGAGATCTCAATACCCTTCATTGCTACGCCAAGATCTTTAGAAATTTCAGCAATAAGCTTGTAATCTGTATAATGTGTGGTAGCTTCAACAATTGCTCTTGCAAATTTAGCAGGATTTTCTGATTTAAAAATACCAGAACCAACAAATACACCGTCAGCACCTAACTGCATCATAAGAGCTGCATCAGCAGGTGTTGCCACACCGCCAGCTGCAAAGTTAACAACTGGTAAACGTCCAAGACGCTTAATTTCAAGAAGAAGTTCATATGGAGCGCCTAAAAGCTTCGCTTCTGTCATAAGCTCATCCACATTCATTCCAACAACTTTACGTACTTGTGCATTTACTTTACGCATATGACGTACTGCTTCCACAATATTCCCTGTTCCTGGCTCACCTTTTGTACGAAGCATAGAAGCGCCTTCACCAATACGGCGTGCTGCTTCACCAAGATCACGACAGCCGCATACAAACGGAACAGTATATTCATTTTTATTTAAGTGGAACTCTTCGTCTGCTGGTGTTAAAACTTCACTCTCATCAATATAATCCACACCCATCGCTTCAAGGACACGTGCTTCAACGATATGGCCAATACGCGCTTTTGCCATTACCGGGATTGTAACCGCTCCCATTACTTCTTCAACAATACGTGGATCTGCCATTCTTGCCACTCCGCCAGCTGCACGGATATCAGATGGAACACGTTCCAAAGCCATTACTGCAACAGCACCAGCTTCTTCCGCAATTTTTGCTTGTTCCGCATTAACAACGTCCATAATGACGCCGCCTTTTTGCATTTCTGCCATACCACGTTTAACACGATCTGTACCAATTAACATTGTAAATCGCCCTCCAGTATTTTAACCTTAAAATAATATTAATATTATTAAACATTTAGGAAACTTTATTAATTCAGTCGGAATTATTTCCATAATGAAAATAAACAACAAAAAGGGATTTCTGTCAAGGCAGAAAATCCCTTTTCCATTAGAACCACCCTTTTACAGCAGATGAAATTCCACCAAAGAGATCCCCAAAGAAGCCGCCAATTCCTCGCATCATGAGGACAAACCAGTTAGATTTTTCAACCGTCTTGGCAGCAACAACATCAGCTTGAAGTTTCTTTTGCCCTTCTGCTGTCAAGAAGGTTACTTTCTCACCATTTTTAGGCTTAATTGTTAGATATCCAATTTTTTCCCCTTTTTTAATAGGAGCCTCTAATTCGCCATTTTTAGTTAATTTACTTTTACCTAATACCAATACTGGCTGATAATTTTTCTTTTCTCCACTTAAAACAACCATATCTATGGCACGATTTGTGGTAATTTCCACTTGTTTTTCTTTTCCTTTAATAACAGGTATTGTTTTATGTCCCTTTATTTGGTAATCTTTTGGAATAATTTCTTCTTTAGTAAAATTACTAAACGCATAATCCATCATTTTTCTTGTTTCTCCAAAACGAGCTTCATAACTGCCTTTTCCGTTTGCACCGATCGCATTCTGGACAACCGTTATAAATCTCTTTCCATCACGCATGGCTGTACCTGTAAAGCAATAACCTGCAAAATCTGTTGTTCCTGTCTTTAATCCATCCATCCCTTGATACTCATATACTAGGCCTGGAAGCATCCAGTTCCAATTTGGCATATTTACGCCGTCTACAGACTTTGATTTCGTAATACTAGTCGTTTCTAATACTTCAGGAAAATCATTTATTAAATGAAAGGCTAAGGTAGCCACAGAGCGTGTTGACATCGCATTTTCATCATCTGAACCACCTGTTGGCTCCTGTCCTTGATAGTCACGATTATTCAACCCTGTGGAATTTACAAATTTATAATTTTGTAAACCGAGTTTTTTTGCCTCATCATTCATCATTTTTACAAAATTAGCTTCTGATCCGGCAATCGTTTCTGCTATAGCAATCGTAGCACTGTTTGAAGAGTATATTGCCATTTGATTGTATAATTCCTTAATGGTATATTTCCCATCAGAGCGTAATGGAACATTTGACAATTCAGTTTTATGGGATAGGTCAGATACAAAACTGTTTACTGTATACTCTTGATTCCATTTAACCCGACCATTTTTTATAGAATCGAACAGGATGTACTCCGTCATCATTTTTGACATACTTGCAATTCCCAATAAACTATCTGCATTTTTCTCATATAAAACTTTGCCAGATTCTCCATCGATTAATATTGCCCCAGCAGCATTAATATTTAATGGTGCCTCTGCTTCAGCTTTATTAAAACCTACAAAAAGACTGAAAAACATGATGATTGCCAATGCACTGGCAACATACTTTTGATAAAAATGTCTGTTCACTTTAACGCCCTCCAACGAATTAATACACGTTTGTTATTTTAACATAACTCTAAAGTAAATCATAGGAAGACCATATTCCTATTCTTCAAAAAAAAAAGAGAAGGGTTAGCTTCTCTTTTTTAGGATATAGAATAGTTTGGAGCCTCTTTTGTAATTTGAACATCATGTGGATGGCTCTCTCTTAAACCTGCTCCGGTCATTTTAATGAATTGTGCTTCTTCTCTTAATGCCTTTAAATCTTTTGTCCCGCAATAGCCCATTCCAGCTCGCAAACCGCCGACTAGTTGATAAACCGTTTCTGCTAATGGTCCTTTATATGGGAGACGTCCTTCAATTCCTTCAGGTACAAATTTCTTGTTATCCTCTTGGAAATATCGATCTTTTGAGCCTTTTTCCATGGCAGCAACAGAACCCATTCCACGGTAAACCTTAAAACGGCGCCCCTGGAATATTTCCGTCTCACCAGGGCTTTCTGATACCCCTGCTAACAGACTGCCGAGCATAACCGCATGTCCGCCAGCTGCAAGAGCTTTAACCATGTCTCCTGAATATTTGATCCCGCCATCAGCAATAATGGTTTTTCCGTGCTTTCTCGCTTCTGTAGCACAATCATAAACGGCTGTGATTTGTGGAACTCCGACACCAGCTACTACTCGTGTTGTGCAAATTGATCCTGGCCCTATTCCAACCTTAACAATATCAGCACCTGACTCAATTAAATCTTTTGTCGCCTCTCTAGTCGCCACGTTCCCGGCGATAATTGTTAAATTAGGATAAGCAGTACGGATCTCTTTTACCGTATCAAGAACTCCTTTGGAATGGCCATGGGCTGTATCCACCACAATCACATCTACATTTGCTTTTACAAGCATCCTAACACGTTTCATCGTATCTTGTGTTACACCAACTGCAGCCCCTGCCAATAAACGTCCTTGCTTATCTTTAGCAGAGTTAGGAAACTCAATTACCTTTTCAATATCTTTAATGGTAATTAACCCCTTTAGTACACTATCATTATTT
>DATFAH010000483.1:0-2156 GCA_035254805.1 Caryophanales bacterium
CACTCCCACTACTTCAAATCGATATAATGATTTCAGAAAACCAGCAGCAACTGATTTTGCAAACATGTAAAATGTCACTCTTTTTCAACCCTTTCGTGTATAAGGAGCATAATTTTATCTACCACTTCATGGATTGTCAAAGAAGTTGTATCAATCTCCACAGCGTCTGCTGCTTTTTTCAAAGGAGCTATTTCCCTTTCAGAATCGATTTTATCTCTAGTGGCAATTTCTTCTTTCAATTTTTCCAAATCTGATGAAAATCCTTTTTCAATGTTTTCACTGTGCCTTCTTTGGGCTCTTTCTTCAACACTTGCAAGTAAAAATACTTTTACTTCTGCATTAGGCAATACATGTGTTCCAATATCTCTTCCATCCATCACGACTCCACCGTTAGTCGCAAAATGTTGCTGCCTTTTAACCATTTCTTCTCGTACCTTTAAATGTTTAGCGACATATGATACACGATTTGTGACCTCACTTGATCGAATATCCTTGGTCACATCACGATTATCCAAAAATACTAATTGTCCATTATCCGATGGAACCAGTTTGATATCAGTATTTAAAAGCATTTCATATAATGCAAACTCGTCTTCTAAATCTAGTTTGTGAACAATAGCTTTATATGTTAATGCCCGATACATCGCACCCGTATCAATATAAAGATAGGATAAATTCCCTGCGATAATTTTTGCCACTGTGCTTTTTCCCGCAGCTGCAGGACCGTCAATGGCAATTGAAAATTTCTTTTCCATAATTCCTCCTAAAACATGTAAATGCAATAACTTTTTTCTAATGTTTATTCTACCATATTTTTTGTTTTTCTTTAACGAAAAGACGCTGGAATATAAGTTTGGCTATTTCCCTTTAAAAGTTTCTAAAATATCTGTATATGTATTCTTAGTTACCCCTTCATATTTCGTTATTTGCTTTAATTGTGGGAAAGCATCCAATTGCAAAATAATTTGTGATAATAGAAGGAATATAAATTGGATAATCACTAATTTTATGATAAATCTTTCAAACGTTTTCACATTACTCACTCCATTTCATTGCCTTTTTCCTATTATTGGAGTGAAATAATGGTTTTATTCTATAAATACAGGCCTTTTCTCCTGATTTCCAATTGTCGATCAAAGCAAAATCGTAAAAGAAGCTGCCTTTCCTGGCTGGTAATATCATGAAATTGCAACGACACTTTATTTCTTGTTTCATTAAAATCTATGATTCTTGCAATTTTGCCTTGTAGTTTTAAATAATGGTATTCTCCATTTTGCACAACTAAAACAAGCCAAATTTGAACTTTCATTCCTTGTTTAAGAGCCGAATCCGTTGGGATTAAGAAAGATACTCCCCCAGCACTTACATCATCGGTAATGGCTGTAAAGGGCTGAAATTCAAAATCAAGCGGATGGATAGCGATATCTACTGCTGTCTCAATCCGAACGTATTGCCGCCTTTGTATTTTGATTAAACATTCATCCCCAGGGTATGACATGACAAGCATTGGAATATTCTTCTTTATCCTTCCTTTTATTTCTGTTTCAAACAAATAAACAGAAGTCCCATCTTGACCAACAAAGGTTGCATTTAATTGAGTGCCATCTAATAAGAAAACGGTTCGATTTGTATCCATGCTTAATGGATAATCAATATAAAATTCATTTTCTTTTCGATCCACAAGCCTGCATTTATATTTTTCCTTTTGTTCAGCATTCTTTAATTCAAGTGTGATAATGTCCCCAATATGTATCAAACTTTAGACACATCCTTTTACCCCAAATATGTTTAACTTTATTATTACATGACATAAAAAAAAGGAAAAGCATAATTGCTTTTCCTACATAACATCTTTATATACTTCTTCCGCATTTTTTAGTTTTTGGACATCTTCCTCAAATCCATTTTCGGCATTGATAAAAATTCGGTATGTATCCATACCAATCGTACCAAGAAATTCATAACATAATACTTCCTGATTTAAATTATTGATGATAATGGCTTGATGCTCTTCCATTACTTTTAAATGAGGGTTAATTTTTGAACGAGCTTGTGCTTTTGTCAATACAGGTGCAGGAATTTTTCTTTCATGATGCCCTTTCAAGTATTCATCAGCTGAAAAACCGACAATATTTCCATTATCTAATGCCACTTTT
>DATFAH010000484.1:0-4694 GCA_035254805.1 Caryophanales bacterium
ACAAGAAATATAAATAATAGTCCACCGAATCCTTTTTTCGATAAACAAGGAACAGTCCCAAATACCAATGATAATGCCGCAGTTCGATTTATTTTTGGAAAAAGGATAACTCTTTCAATTAAAGGCTAAACTAGAAATGGAATGGAAAGAAATATACTAAAAAATTAGAGGTGATCATGCATGAGAATGAAGTTAACAGTCCCTATTCGTTATGTTGCTGCTGTAATGACTATTTTTCTCATCATGTTGATTAACAGGGATTTAGGAATGGTTGGTGTGGCTTCAAACTTAGACATCTCTCCATTTCTACAAAAAACAGAACGAATAGTGATTTTAGAAAGAGTTTATCTTGATGGAGAAATAAGTGAAGAAGTGGTTCATGAGTCTGTACAGTCGCAACAAGATTTATGCGCCAAATATGACGGGTGGCAGCTTGTCGATATTAATAAATCAAATGCCATATTTAGAAAAAATGTCGATGATATTTCGCCTTTGCTGAAGGCTAATGGTTTTTTTGGTGTTACTCGTGAAGGTGTTTTGAGTATCTTTAATGGCAAGCCAGGACAAGCAAAAATCATTCAATCTTTTTTTCAAATAGATATTAAAAAACTAGAAAGTAAAAAACAGGAAGAGCTTTTTCAAGGAATCCCTGTTATAACAAAAAATCACTATGTGGAAGTTTTAGAAACATTTAAACCATATTCAACGAATCAAAAACAAAGGAATTAGCAAGGAATTATATTTTTTTTAAAAGACCAGTCTGTTCAGTCAGCCTGGTTTTTTGCTGTTTTCTCCATAACATAAAAATTATATGTTAGAATGTAACCAGCAAGCTTAAGGAGAGAAACACATTGTATGAATTTATTAAAGGTACGGTTGAATTTGTGGGACCTGAATATATCGTCATTGAAAATAACGAAATCGGTTATCAAATTTCAACACCGAATCCATTTGTTTACTCAGGTAAAATAGAGCAGAAAATAACCGTGTATACTTATCATTATGTTCGGGAAGATCTACAAGCGTTATATGGATTTGAAAAAAGAGAAGAAAAAAGGCTATTTACCAAATTACTAGATGTTTCCGGAATTGGACCAAAAGGGGCACTTGCCATTTTGGCTTCTGGTGAAGTAGAGCAGGTTGTACAAGCAATTGAAAATGAAGACGAGAGTTTTTTGGTTAAATTTCCGGGGGTAGGAAAAAAAACAGCAAGACAGATGATTTTGGATTTAAAAGGGAAACTTCATAATGTTGTTCCTGATTATTTCCCTAACTTATTTAATGCGGATAAAATACTCGTTGAAACGCATAAATGGGAAGCAACATTTGAGGAAGCTGTATTAGCACTTAAAGCACTTGGATATTCGGAGAAAGAGATAAAGAAAATATCTCCTGAATTAAAAAAGGAACAGCTATCTACGGATCAATATATTAAAAAGGCCCTTCAGTGGCTTTTAAAATAAGGTGATGATTCATGGAAGAACGAATTATTTCTAGTGAGGCTGATGTATTTGAATTATCTGAAGAGCAAAGTCTTCGTCCACAAAATTTAAAGCAATACATAGGTCAAGAAAAAGTAAAAGCCAATTTAGAAATTTTTATTGAAGCGGCAAAGCTTCGAAACGAGACATTAGACCATGTACTTTTATACGGCCCCCCAGGACTAGGAAAGACAACTCTGGCTACCATTATCGCCAATGAAATGGGTGTCAATATTCGAACGACCTCTGGACCTGCGATTGAGCGTCCAGGTGATTTAGCGGCCATTCTGACAGCACTCGAACCGGGGGATGTATTATTTATTGATGAAATCCACCGCCTTCCAAGATCCATTGAGGAAGTTCTTTATCCAGCAATGGAGGATTTCTGTCTTGATATTATTATTGGCAAAGGCCCAAGTTCTAGATCTGTCCGTCTTGATTTGCCGCCATTTACACTTGTTGGAGCAACAACAAGAGCAGGGGCATTGTCAGCACCGCTAAGGGATCGATTTGGAATTTTGTCAAGACTCGAGTATTATAAGGAAGACCAGTTGCAAAATATTGTCCAGAGGACATCTGAGTTATTTGAAACAGAAATAGACCCGCATGCAGCAACAGAAATTGCAAGAAGATCGAGGGGAACACCAAGGATTGCCAATCGCCTGCTTCGTAGGGTAAGAGATTTTGCCCAAGTAAAAGGAAATGGGATTATCACCTTCTCACTTGCCAATGAAGCCATGGAACGATTGCAAGTCGATCGGCTCGGTCTTGATCATATAGACCATAAACTGCTTAAAGGAATTATCGAGAAATTTAGAGGCGGCCCTGTTGGCCTTGATACCATTGCCTCTACCATAGGCGAAGAATCTGATACGATTGAAGATGTATATGAGCCGTATCTGCTCAAAATCGGCTTTTTGCAAAGAACTCCAAGAGGAAGGATTGTTACAGAACTAGTTTATCAGCATTTCCAAATGGAAGTTCCAGCGGATTAATAAAAAATATTTAAGTTAATTAGTTAGGGTGTCAACATGATGAAAGTAGATTTATTTGATTTTGATTTGCCAGAAGAATTGATTGCCCAAGTTCCTTTGAAAAACCGGACAGATAGCCGATTAATGGTTTTAGATAAAGAAACTGGCGATATGAAGCATACTATTTTTAAAAATATCAAGAATTACTTAAGAAAAGGCGACTGTCTTATTTTAAATGACACGAAAGTTCTTCCAGCCCGGCTTTTTGGGGTAAAAAAGGATACAGGAGCAAAAATAGAAATATTACTATTGAAGCAGCTTGAAAATGATCAATGGGAAACGTTAGTCAAGCCAGCCAAAAGAGTGAAAGTAGGAACGGAAATTGACTTTGGAGAGGGCCTTTTGAAAGCTGTGTGTTTAGAGGAATCAGAACACGGCGGAAGGATTTTAAAGTTCCATTATGAAGGGATTTTTTATGAAGTGTTAGACCAACTAGGTGAAATGCCCCTTCCTCCATATATTAAAGAACAGTTGGATGATCGCAACAGATACCAAACCGTTTTTGCCCGTGAACCAGGTTCTGCAGCTGCGCCAACAGCTGGTCTGCATTTTACCGATGCTCTTTTAAACGAAATCAGGGAACTTGGGGTACATATTGCTTTTATTACATTGCATGTTGGTCTAGGGACATTCAGACCCGTAAGTGTTGAGGATGTATTAGAACACGATATGCACTCTGAGTTTTACACGGTGAACCAAGAAGCGGCTACTATGTTAAATGAGGTGAGGAATAACGGCGGACGAATCATATCTGTTGGGACAACCTCGACAAGAACTCTAGAGACGATCGCATCGGCAAACGGAGGAAAATTTGTTGAAGGCAGCGGATGGACGAATATATTTATTTATCCAGGATATGAGTTTAAAGCGATTGACGGTATGGTCACAAATTTCCATTTGCCTAAATCGACCTTAATTATGCTTGTCAGTGCTTTAGCAGGTAGAGAAAATGTTTTACACGCTTATCATACAGCAGTTGCAAAAAGGTATCGCTTCTTTAGCTTTGGAGATGCTATGCTTGTCATCTAGAAAAACCAATATGGAAAGGAGAGTCGAGTTTTGACCGCTATACGCTATGAGTTAATCAAAACTTGCAAACAAACAGGGGCAAGGCTTGGCCGCGTGCATACACCGCATGGTTCGTTTGATACGCCCGCTTTTATGCCTGTCGGAACACTAGCTACTGTGAAAACAATGGCCCCAGAGGATTTAAAACAAATGGGTGCAGGGATTATATTAAGTAATACCTATCATTTATGGCTTCGTCCTGGGCATGAAATTGTAAAAGAAGCTGGTGGACTACATAAATTTATGAACTGGGACCGGGCTATTTTAACGGATTCAGGCGGTTTTCAAGTATTTAGTTTGAGTGATTTGCGAAAAATTGAAGAGGAAGGCGTTCATTTCCGTAATCACTTAAATGGGGATAAATTATTTTTATCACCTGAAAAAGCAATGGAAATTCAAAATGCTTTAGGTTCAGATATAATGATGGCGTTTGATGAGTGCCCACCATATCCAGCCACATTTGAATATATGAAAAAATCAGTTGAAAGAACTTCAAGATGGGCAGAACGATGCCTTAAAGGACATATTCGCCCTGAAGATCAAGGGCTTTTTGGAATCGTCCAAGGCGGTGAATACGAGGAGCTTCGTAAACTTAGTGCGAAAGATCTTGTTTCGCTGGATTTCCCAGGTTATGCTGTTGGAGGCTTATCCGTTGGGGAGCCAAAGGATGTCATGAACCACGTTCTTGAATTTACAACCCCGCTTCTACCGACGAATAAACCAAGGTATTTAATGGGAGTCGGCTCACCTGACTCTTTAATTGATGGTTCCATTCGAGGGATCGATATGTTTGATTGTGTATTGCCATCTAGAATTGCCAGAAACGGAACGTTAATGACAAGCAATGGAAGATTGGTTGTTAAAAATGCCAAATATGCTCGTGATTTTGGTCCAATTGATGAAAATTGCGATTGCTATACATGTCGAAATTATAGTCGGGCCTACATTCGTCACTTAATTCGCTGTGATGAAACATTTGGAATTCGACTTACGACTTACCATAATCTCTATTTTCTGTTAAGATTAATGGAGAAAGTCAGACAAGCCATACGTGAAGACCGGCTTGGTGATTTCAAAGAAGAATTTTTTGAGCGTTATGGCTTTAATAAGC
>DATFAH010000485.1:0-8039 GCA_035254805.1 Caryophanales bacterium
TACGATTCCTTGATAAACTAACCGTACAGCTACAATGACTAAAATAGCTCTCAAAATGATCACAATCGTTTTACTTTTAATTTTGGAATTTAAATAAACACCAACTTTTGCTCCAATCCATGCTCCCGGAACTAATGCCAATGCATACATCCAATTGACATTCCCAAGGACCACATGTGTAACCGAACTTAAAATGGAAGTTGGAAAAATCATAAACATGGATGTTGCCACCGCAACATGTGGAGGAAAGAAGAATAGCAAAATCATCGTTGGAACCATTAAGGATCCGCCGCCAACTCCTAAAATACCTGATAAAAAGCCAACTGTAAACGTAATGAGAATAGCTACTGGAAGGCTATACCCAAATTCAAAACTTTGACCCGTATTATCTGTAAACGTTCTGATAATCCCTTTTTCTCTGTTATATGGGATCGGTTTTAATTTATCCTTAAGCATGAGTACGATGGAAACAAGTAAGATAAATAGGCCAAAAAAGATACTAAATGATTGTAAATCTAATGCTTCTGTAACCCATGCTCCTAAAATACTGCCAGGACCACTGCCAATTAAAAAGATTAAGCCACTTTTATAGTCGACTGTTTTATGTTTCATATATGCTAAGGTTGAGGAAAGGCCAGTGAAAATCATTGTAAAAAGAGATGTTCCCGCTGCAACCTGTGGGGTAATATGTTCAAAACCATGTAAGGTACCTAGATAAAGCAGTGCAGGAACTACAATAATTCCTCCACCAAGTCCAATAAGTGATCCAAGTGAACTTGCCGCAATACCAATAACTACTAATACGATCCATTCCATTGTCTGTCAACCTTTCCAATTTCATGATGAACGATTTACATATGTAAGTTTTATCCTTTAATATCCATGATATCATATGAGTTTCTTTTTTTATTACTAATTTGTTTGTGCAATTTAAAAATCCGCCTGCCAATGTGGCAAGCGGATTTTTAAAAAATATTAACCAATACTACCTTCCATCTCGAACTTGATGAGACGATTCATTTCAACGGCATATTCCATTGGTAATTCTTTTGTGAATGGTTCGATGAAGCCCATCACAATCATTTCTGTTGCTTCTGCTTCAGAAATGCCGCGGCTCATCAAGTAGAATAGCTGCTCTTCAGACACTTTTGAAACTTTTGCTTCATGCTCAAGTGAAATATTATCATTCAAAATTTCATTGTATGGCACAGTATCTGATGTAGACTGATTATCCATAATGAGCGTATCACATTCAATATTGGAACGTGCTCCATCCGCTTTTCGGCCAAAATGAACTAATCCGCGGTAAGTCGCTTTACCACCATGCTTTGCAATCGATTTAGATACAATGGTTGATGATGTATTAGGTGCTAAATGAACCATTTTTGATCCTGCATCTTGGTGTTGTCCTTTACCGGCAATGGCAATGGATAAGGTCATACCACGTGCGCCTTCGCCTTTTAAAACAACAGCAGGATACTTCATCGTTAATTTAGAACCGATATTACCGTCAATCCATTCCATCGTGGCATTGGCTTCACAAACAGCACGTTTTGTAACAAGGTTGTACACGTTGTTTGCCCAGTTTTGGATGGTGGTGTAACGGCAGTATGCACCATTTTTAATAATAATTTCAACCACCGCGCTATGCAGTGAGTTTGTTGTATAAACAGGAGCGGTACAGCCTTCCACATAATGAACATGGGCACCTTCGTCCACAATGATCAATGTACGTTCAAACTGCCCCATGTTTTCAGAATTGATTCGGAAATACGCTTGTAATGGTGTATCTACTTTTATACCTGGTGGAACATAAATGAAAGAGCCACCAGACCATACAGCAGAGTTTAATGCTGCAAACTTATTATCGGTTGGCGGAATGACCTTTGCCCAATGCTCACGGAAAATGTCCTCATTTTCACGGAGGGCAGAGTCTGTATCCTTAAAAACAATACCTAATGCTTCAAGGTCTTCCTTCATATTATGATAGACAACTTCTGATTCATACTGTGCAGAAACACCAGCTAAGTATTTTTGTTCTGCTTCAGGGATTCCGAGTTTATCAAAGGTTGCTTTGATTTCTTCAGGTACCTCGTCCCATGACTTCTCAGATTTTTCAGCTGGCTTTACATAGTAAGTAATTTCATCAAAGCTAAGCGTTGACATATCTCCGCCCCATTGTGGCATTGGCATGCTGTAGAAAAGGTCTAGGGATTTTAAACGGAAGTCGAGCATCCACTGTGGCTCTTTCTTCATTTTAGAAATTTCCTCGACGATTTCACGAGTCAAGCCGCGCTTTGATCGGAAAATGGAAACGTCTTTATCGGCAAAGCCATATTTGTAATCACCGATCTCTGGCATTTTTTTTGCCATCGTCGTGTTCCTCCCTTTTGTAATAGAAAAGCGTAAGCGCCTTGGTCAGTCCCGACAGCTGCTTGCGGGGCTGGCAGTGAAGTTGTTCTTTGACTTCATTGACAGAACCGAAGCGACCTCGAGCTGTTCGAAGCATAGCTTCTCACAAGATACTCCCAGAAGCTACTTCAGAGCTGAAAACTGGCTAGACGCTCAAGCTGGACATCGCCAGCCTTGTACGTATTCTATATCTATTTTTGTTCCTGAAGCCCTTTTTCCATTGCCTTCCATGCAAGTGTGGCACACTTAATTCTGGCTGGAAATTTAGAAACACCTTGGAGAGCCTCGATATCACCTAAATCAAGGTTTTCATCATAATTTTTTCCTTGCATCATATCAGAAAAAATCTTTGAAAGCTCAATCGCATTATCAATATTTTTTCCTTTAATGGCTTGGGTCATCATGGACGCAGATGACATTGAAATCGAACAGCCTTCTCCCTCAAACTTTGCATCAACTACTTTTCCATCCAAAACCTTCATGGTTAGCTGAATGCGGTCACCACATGTTGGGTTGTTCATATTCACGGTAAGACTGTCTTCTGCTAAAACCCCTTTATTACGAGGCTTTTTGTAATGATCCATAATAACTTGACGGTAGAGCGCATCTAAATTATTAGAAGACATCGCTAAAATACTCCTTCGTTTTGATAAGCCCGCTTAGAAGCTTATCAATATCATCTTCAGTATTATATAGATAGAAGCTGGCACGAGCCGTAGCCGTTGCTTTTAGCCATCTCATTAACGGCTGTGCACAATGGTGGCCAGCACGAACAGCAATTCCTTCGGCATCAAGAACGGTTGCCACATCATGCGGATGTACATCATCTAAGTTAAAGGTAATGAGTCCGGCACGTTTTGCAGGATCCTTTGGACCATAGATCGTCATTCCTTCAATCGTAGACAGCTTTTCAAATGCATATACTGAAAGATTATGCTCATGATCCGCAATACGATCAAGACCCACTTCATTTAAAAAGTCAATCGCTGCCCCAAGACCAATTGCCCCCGCTATAATCGGAGTTCCACCTTCAAATTTCCAAGGAAGCTCCTTCCAGGTTGATTCATACAATTGTACAAAATCAATCATTTCGCCGCCATATTCGTTTGGCTCCATATTTTCGAGTAAATGTTTTTTACCGTAAAGGACACCAATTCCGGTCGGTCCACACATTTTGTGGCCAGAAAAAGCAAGAAAATCACAGTCCAAATCTTGGACATCAATTTTCATATGTGGGGCACTTTGAGCACCATCCACTACCATAACAGCACCATTTTCATGAGCAATTTTGGAAATTTCTTTTATCGGGTTGATGACACCTAACACGTTCGAAACTTGCATAACGGAAACAATTTTCGTGTTAGCTGTAATTGTCGCACGAGCATCCTCAATAGAAATGGTCCCATCTTCTTGAAGCGGAATATATTTCAATGTGGCACCAGTTCGTTTAGCTACTTGCTGCCACGGAATGATATTACTATGATGCTCCATATAGGTAATGACAATTTCATCACCTTCATTTAAGTTCGCTTCACCATAACTTCTTGCTACCGTATTTAAAGAGGTAGTAGTTCCACGTGTAAAAATCACTTCTTGTGTCGATTTTGCATTAATAAATTTACGTACCTTCTCACGTGCACCTTCATAGGCATCTGTTGCTCTTGTTCCTAATGTATGAACACCACGGTGAACATTCGAATTATCTAAATGGTAGTATTTATTCAAGGCTTCAATAACTTGAAGCGGCTTTTGTGAAGTTGCTGAGCTATCAAGATAAACAAGTTGCTTTCCATTTACTTCTTGATCAAGGATCGGGAATAATTTACGAATCTCACGGATATCCATTAGCGAACTTTCCTTTCGATTACTTCTGTTAATTGTTTTTTAACACCTTCGATCGGAAGTTGGTTCACAACCGGTGCAAGGAAACCATGAATGATTAGACGCTCAGCTTCTTCCTTGCGAATTCCACGGCTCATTAGGTAGTATAGTTGCACTGGATCTACTCTGCCGACAGATGCTGCGTGACCTGCCATAACATCATCTTCATCAATTAAAAGCATTGGATTAGCATCTCCACGTGCTTTATCGCTTAGCATTAACACACGGGATTCTTGTTCTGCATTTGATTTCGCTGCCCCATGCTCAATTTTGCCAATTCCGTTAAAAATGGCTGTAGCACTATCTTTCATAACGCCATGTTTTAAGATATAGCCTTCAGTATGTTTGCCATAGTGTACCACTTTTGTTGTGAAGTTCTGTGTTTGTTCCCCTCGTCCAACTGTAACTGTTTTTGTATCTGCAAAGGATCCGTCACCAAGAAGATTGGTCGTATTTTCAGAAATCGTATTCCCGTCATTCATAAGTCCAAGTGCCCATTCAATCCGAGCATCTTTTGCTGTGATTCCACGACGATTTACATAAGTAGTAATACCCTTTGCAAGTGTATCCACTGCACCGTATTTGATTTTCGCATTCGTATTCGCAATGACCTCTGTTATGATGTTAAAAACATTATTGGATGATTCCACTGTGGAAATATAGTTTTCAACATATGTAACAGCACTATGATCTTCAGCTACTACAATCACATGATTGAAAAGATTTGCAAATACATCATCATGTACATAAACAGCTTGAATCGGTTCATGGATTTCAACATTCTTTGGCACATACAAAAATGCTCCACCATTGAAAAGTGCTGCATTCAAAGCAGCTAGCCGATGCTCATCAGCATTGATCACTTGTGTCATCAAATATTTTTGTAAAAGATCACCGTGTTCACGGGCAGCTGTTAAAATATCCGTAAAAATGACACCCTTATCTTTTAATTCTTTTGTCAAAGAAATAAAAGCAGGTGTTTGATTTCGTTGGATATACAAGTTTTTATTTTCAGTTTCTAAATTGATCAATACTTTCACTTCGTCTGGCAATTGCTCCAATGAAGAAAATTGCTCACTTTGGACAGTATGGCCGTCAAACTGTGTGAAATTCCATTTATCAATTTTTGTTTTATCCGGTCTTGGTAAAGGCAATGAATCTACATTGCTTAATGCCTTTAGGCGGAATGCTTCAAGCCAAGCAGGTTCACCCATTTCCTTTGAAAAGGAGCTAACAAAATCCACATTAAAGGGTAGTTTCGTTTCTGTCGTCATTATGATCCTCCTAACTGCCTAGGCTTCTTGTTCATCTTCAATTCCAAGCTCTTTTTTAATCCAGTCATATCCTTCTGATTCCAAGCGCTCTACAAGTTCTGAACCGCCAGATTTCACAACCCGGCCTTGCATCATTACGTGTACATAGTCAGGAGTAATATAATCAAGAAGACGTTGATAGTGTGTAATGACCATACAACCAAAATCTTCACCGCGCATTTCGTTAATACCCTTTGATACTACTTTTAATGCGTCAATATCAAGACCAGAGTCAATTTCATCTAAAATAGCCATTTTTGGTTTTAACATCATTAATTGAAGAATTTCATTACGTTTCTTTTCGCCGCCAGAGAATCCTTCATTTAAATAACGCTGAGCCATATCAAGGTCCATTTCAAGGAATTCCATTTTAGAATCCATTTGACGAATAAACTTCATTAATGAAATTTCATTACCTTCACCTAGACGGCTATTAACAGCTGATCGTAAAAAATCAGCATTTGTCACACCGTTAATTTCGCTAGGGTATTGCATAGCTAAAAACAAACCTGCTCTCGCACGCTCATCAACAGCCATTTCTAATACATTTTTCCCATCTAAAGTGATGCTTCCACTTGTTACTTCATATTTAGGGTGTCCCATGATAGCAGAAGATAAGGTAGATTTTCCAGTACCATTTGGTCCCATTATTGCGTGGACTTCTCCACCTTTTATTTCAAGGTTTACACCCTTAAGAATTTCCTTCCCATCAATTGCAACATGAAGATCTTTGATCGTCAAAGTTGAACCTGCCATATATATACCTCCGCTATGAAAAAAAGTTTAAGTTCTGTATTCAATACCCCTGGGCCGTGACCCTATTCTCATTGCATTCTCATTACAATCTTATACCAAATGATATCTATTAGCAACAGTTAAACAGTGATAAAGGTCACAAAATTTTCCTATAGATATTTATAAAAACGGATACAGATCACACATATTCACCTTTCATTTTCCAAAAAAGTCAATTTGACACACCCATTTCAAATAGAAAAGCCAGTGAACTGTCACTGGCTTTCCGTAATTCTTCCTTATTATATATCATTTTTTAGCATTTACCGTCTTTTTCATTATTCAGATACTGGAACGACAGCACCTTTGTATTTTTCAAGAATGAAATCTTGAACTTTCTTTGAATGAAGGACTTCAACTAGCGTTTTGATTTCCTTCTTTGTTTCATCACCTTTACGAACAGCAATCACGTTCACATATGGTGATTCTTTATCTTCAAGTGCTATCGAATCTTTAATTGGATTTAATCCAGCGTCAATTGCGTAGTTAGAGTTAATTAGAACCGCATCACCTTCACCATTGCTATAAATTTGTGGCAATAATGATGCTTCATATTTTGTATCAAACCTTAAGTCTTTTGAATTTTCGACAACATCTTTTAATGTTGCAGTTGTTTTTTCAACCCCATCTTTTAACTTGATTAATCCTTCTTTTTCAAGAAGACTTAATAAGCGGCCATGGTCAGCAACCGAGTTGCTCATGATCAAATGAGCACCTTTTGGTAGATCCTTTAAGCTCTTATATTTTTTAGAATAAACACCGATTGGCTCGATATGAATTCCGCCAGCATTGACAAAATCATAACCATTTTCTTTGATTTGTGCTTCTAAGTAAGGAATATGCTGGAAGTAGTTTGCATCTAATTCTTTTGATTCTAATGCTTTGTTAGGTAAAACATAATCTTGGAATTTCTTAATTTCTAAATCAATACCTTTTTCCTTTAAAATTGGTTTTGCTTCTTCCAAAATTTCAGCATGTGGTACGTTTGAAGCTCCTACAACCAATTTTGTTAAGCCATCTTTACCTGCCTTTGAATCATCCTTTGAAGCTCCGCATGCTGATAAAACAAACGCAAGAGATAAAACTAAAAATAATCCTAACCATTTTTTCATATGAACCTCTCCTTTTAACGTTTATCTAATTTTGAAGTGATAAAATCACCAATGAACTGAAGAGCAAAAACAATAATTAAAATAATAATCGTTGCAATAAGTGTGACATCACTTTGATTTCGTTGGAAACCTTCCAAATATGCCAAGTCTCCCAGTCCACCAGCCCCGATGACACCCGCCATTGCGGTATATCCAACAAGCGCAATCGCCGTTACCGTAATCCCGGAAACAAGAGCCGGCATGGATTCTGGGAGTAATACCTTCCAAATAATTGTTCCAGTTGTTGCCCCCATTGATTTTGCTGCCTCAATGACACCTTTATCAATTTCACGAAGACCAATTTCCACCATTCGCGCATAAAACGGTGCAGCTCCGATAATAAGCGCTGGTAATGCTGCATTTTGCCCAATCATCGTATGAACCAAAAATTTAGTAAATGGTATTAATAGAACAATTAAAATAATAAATGGAATCGATCTAAAAATGTTTACCACTGCACTTATGACAGTATTTATAGATTTATTTT
>DATFAH010000486.1:0-4209 GCA_035254805.1 Caryophanales bacterium
AAAAGTTTTTCTTAGTAATAATAGAACTCTATTAGCTAGGTACATGAAATCAAATCACGAAAGGAATAAAAACCATGAAGTACTTATATTTAAATACGATTAAATCAATTGTCAAACGAAAGACCTTTTTCGCGGGAATAATGATCTTGATGACGATTGCGACACTTATGTTTACACTATTGCTCAATGTTTCAGATAATATGAAGCAATCTTATAAGCAGTATAGAACGACACAAAATATCCAAGATTTTACTTTTTATTCGCAAGCAGACCTGACGAAGCAAGATATCCTGCAATTTTACAAAAATTATCCACAAGTGAATCCAAAGATAAAAGCTAGAATTGATGCTTACTATCAACTTTTTGGTGACAAAACCGTTTCACCGGCAAAGCTGGAGAATGTACGTGAGGATGCTATGGGAGCTATGAATAACCTGATGGATGTGCTTCCTTACCGTGTGAAAAGTGCAGATCAATTGGCCAAGAAGTATCACTTTACGTACGAGCCTTCACATACAAAGGATATTGTTCAGGAAGTTAATGGACAACAGCATGCATTTCGATTGGAACCATACTATCCAGATGCGAAAATTAGTAAACCGTATTTATTAAACGGTAAATTCCCTGTTCAGAATGGGGAAGTGGCATTATTGCCTGAGTACTTGAAAGCAAACCATTTGAAGATAGGGGCTACTATTACAATAGGCACGTCCAATTATAAAATTGTTGGTACATTTTATGATCCGAACGCGATTTTTCCAAAAATCGATCTGAGTGCAGTGTTCTTTGAAAGTGCCAAGCAGACATTGGCATTGACAACGCCACAGGATTATATAGCCATTCAGAACGCAAATTCTGAGTCTTTCTTTATCGGACACTTTGATAAAGAGCCGGCTGATATAACAAAGGCTGTTCGTACAATAGGTAATGATCCACTTTCTAGCTATATGTTAAATTACCAAGAAAATCTGAGTATCGGTGGTGGGCTCGATACCATGCTACTTGCTTTCGATTCAACATCATATAGCGTGCTCGCTGTCTTCACATTAATCAGTATGCTCGTTATCGGTTTTTTCGTTCGCAAATCCATCCTGGAGGATCGCAAAAAGCTTGGTATTTTGAAATCTCTTGGGTACAAAACCTCTTCAATCGTATGGAGCTACGTTGTTTTCGGCGTCATATCAGCCATTTCTGCTGTGATTGGCTTTGTCATTGCGATTGCTTTGCGTCCATCAGTGTTAACGGCTATCAAAGGCTACTTTGTGTTACCTTTATTGAACAACAGTACGGAATGGTTACTACTATTGATTAGTATTGTTTTTCTGTTTGTCATGACCAGTGGAATCAGCATGTTTATAGCATACCGAACATTGCGTGCAAACCCTGTTGACCTAATTAATCCAACAGAAAATGAAGGTGTAAATCGACTTACTCGTCTCGTTGTAAAAATGACCGAAAAATCGAGCTACCAAAAGCGTTTCAAGTATACTTTGGCATCTCGTTCGCTTTCGAAACTAATGGCAATTATTACTTTGACAACGCTATGCGGTGTGCTCATCACAGCAGTATTCATCTCGAGCAACTTTTTGTCTGCGTTGGAAAAGAATTTTGCCAACTATAAATACAAATATGAAGTGCTTTACAAGTCGAGCTTGTTGCAAAATGATCCAAACAATGGATTGCAGCCTGAAGATAAGGTTATGATTGATGTAAAAGGGACAATTGATGAGATCAACGGCAAAGAGACGTTGAACAATAAGTCAAGTGATGGTGAATTCCTACACATCATGGGGATTGATGAGAACAATACTTCCTATCCAATCTACAATATGAAGGGGAAAATAATCCACACACGAAGTGACGGTATTATCGTAACGAGCAGTTTCTTACGACAGTTCAATGCGAAAGTCGGAGATATCGTAACGATTACACCGAAAAGTAAATACGATTTCCGATTCCAAATTCCAATTGTCGGATTGAGCTCGAACTTCACTGATGGACCAGGGGTATTCATGGACCGTGAAATGCTAAATACGAAGATTGGTAATGTTCCAGGTAGTTATAATGTTCGTATGACTAGTAGCTCAGTTGGGGCAGTGGTTGGTACACAGATTGGTGATACCATCGTTTCATCTGTTGTGAGTGTAAATGAAACGAAGCAAAACTATGAAAAAATGGCCTCCATCGCCAACTACATCATTATTCTGTTGGAAGGATTTATCACATTACTCACCATGACGTTAATTGCCCTGTTATCGAACCTAGTGATTGAGGAAAATGCCTCACAGATATCCTTGCTTAAGGTCATGGGATTTAATAAGAAAGAAGTTGACAACATGGTCATCAAAATTTATACGCCATTTATCATACTATCGATCGTCATCGCCATTCCGCTAGCGCTTTTAATTGCGAAAGCAATTTTCTACTCGGTATTTGGTGGAGACAATGTGGCCTTCCCAATTCATCTGAGTGTCCTTCAAGTGCTTGGTAGTGCACTATTTGTATACTTAGGCTACTATTTGTCGCTCAAGTCAAACCGTAAGAGCCTTGACAAAATTCCAATGGCAATGGCGTTGAAGAAAGAGTAGGTGAAGGATATGACAATTCTAGAGTTAAAGAACGTCAATCGTGTGTACGAAGTGAACAACACGGAACTATATGCTTTGAAAGATATGAATCTGACCATCCAGGAAGGGGAAATGATTATCATTCTTGGACAATCGGGCTCAGGAAAGTCTACTTTGATGAACGTCATCTCAGGGCTTGACCGTGTAACGAATGGACAGATACTTTATAAAAATAAAGATCTGACGCAATGCAATAATTTGGAATTGGATCAGTATCGTCGAGATGAAATCGGATTTATCTTTCAAACGTACAATCTGATTCCGAACTTGAAAGTGTATGAAAACGTGGAGCTCGGTGCTGTTCTCGGAACGGGAAAAGATAAAGAGAACATTGATGATTTATTGAAGGAATTTGACTTAACCCAATTTCGAGACAATTTTCCGTATCAATTATCGGGTGGTGGAAAGCAACGTGTGGCGATTTCGCGGGCACTTGCTAAGAAACCGAGCTTATTGATGTGTGATGAACCAACCGGGGCCCTAGACGAGGCAAATGCCATCAAGGTGATGAAGAAGTTGCAGGAATACAATGCGAAATACAACACAACAATTGTTGTCATTACGCACAATCCGGCCTATGCAAGAGCGGGGCACCGAGCAATTTATATTAATAATGGACAGATTGTTAAAGAAGTTGTGAATGAACGAGTGGTACCTGCTGAAGAGTTGCGCATCAGCGAAGCGATGGGGGCGAGATTATGACTTTATTGAATTTGATAGGTGGAGTAAAACGCTATCAGCAAGGTACGGAGACAGTACGTGCCTTGGATGAAGTGAGCCTCAAAGTAGAACGCGGAGAAATTATCGTGATCTTGGGTGCTTCAGGAAGCGGTAAAACGACACTGCTAAATATATTAGCAGGCCTAGATTCCCTAGATCATGGCGAATACCTATTCGACGGCACATCCGTGGACAGTATGGATAAAAATCAACTAACTGAATTACGTAAAATGCATTTTGGTTTTATTTTCCAAACTTATAATTTATTGGATAATTTGAATGTCACGCAAAATGTGAAGGTAGGCGCGATGTTGAATGATTCCATACAAGAGACGGATGTCCATGAAATGATTCGACTGGTTGGGCTAGAAGACAAACGCGATAGTTCCGTTTTGGAACTATCAGGTGGTCAACAGCAGCGTGTAGCCATTGCCCGCGCATTAGCAAAGAAGCCAGACGTCCTGTTCTGTGACGAGCCGACGGGAGCACTCGATGAGCACACAAGTAAGGAAATTTTAAAATTGATGATCGGCCTGAATGAAAAGTTGCAGACAACTATGATCATTGTGACACACAATCCAATCATAGCGAATATCGCAGATCATGTGATTATCATGCGAGACGGAAAGATTGAATCCAAACGTGAGAATAAACGACAAGAAATTTTAAATTTAGACTGGTCCCTATAAAAACGATGTATCCAAATATTGAATAATACATGGTCTTTGTCAAATCGGACTGCTAGAGTGGTTTCCCTGCTCGAATAAGAAATTTTCTCCTTATTTTGAGTGGGGATTTATATAGAGTTTATCATTACGTAAAGCTTCAAACCCTTGGAGGACAAGAGTTTGAAGCTTTTTTT
>DATFAH010000487.1:0-6874 GCA_035254805.1 Caryophanales bacterium
AACGATGCCCAGCCTTCGTTCATGATTTTCGTTTCAAGCTGAGGCCAGAAGTAGAGCATTTCTTCTCGCATCATCGTTAAAATATCTCGCTGCCATTCCTCTAGTTCTCTGCTGTAGGTCTCGATGAATAATAATAAATCCTTTTCTGGTTTTGGCGGAAATTTCTTCTTTGGTTTCTTTTCTTCTTGATTAGATTCTTTTTTATCTAAGTTCCAAAGATCATCATATGGAGTATAAGGCTGCTTAATTTCCTCATCATCTTCTTCCAAATCTTCCATGGACCAAGCTAATTTTGGCCTCATTAAAGAAGGGTCAATATGCTCATCAATAGCCAAAACCGCATCTAGAAATTTTTCTACCTCAGCTTTCCCATATTTAATTTCATATTTCCGGATACGTTCAGCCGTTGCGGCCATGCTCTCTACCATATCCCGCTTTGTATTACGAAATCGAACATTATTTTTGAAAAAATCACAATGTGCGAGGACATGGGCGACAATCAATTTATTTTGAATTAGCGAGTTAGAGTCTAGTAAAAATGCATAGCAAGGGTTTGAGTTAATAACCAATTCGTAAATTTTACTTAATCCAAAGTCATATTGAAGTTTCATTTTGTAAAATTGCTTTCCAAAGCTCCAATGCGAAAAACGTGTTGGCATGCCATATGCACCAAATGTATAAATAATATCTGCTGGGCAGATTTCATATCGCATCGGGTAAAAATCCAATCCAAAATCGGTGGCAATCTCAGTTATTTCATCAATTGCATATTCAAGGGCGTTCCGTCCCTCCACATCCATCCCCCATTCCCCCTTTTCCTCTTATCACAATGTATGAGATACAAAGAGGAATAATGAAATGAGAATAAATTACAATTAATTGTTATTTATTTTATTGAAAATTAATTTTCTTATTGATAATCCTCTACCTTGTCACTAGGATAATCAGCCGTTACAACGGCAATGGCGATTCTTCCATATCATTAAAATCAATCTGCTAATTTTTTAGCTTCTTCTGCAATCACCAGGCCAATGTCTTTGTTACGCCGCCACTCATCTTTAAAAACACTTAATGGTGGATGTCTTTCACCGACAAGATAGCTAATTTCGATGGTCATCGCGGGACGGTTAAATGTAGTAATAAACCAGTCTGTAAACCCGCCTCCTTCTGCCTCTAAAGGGGGCTTCCCTAGTTTATAACCCGTTTTTTTTGCGATTTTTTTGGCAAGAAGAAGATCGCGACCTGTATTTTTCCCATTTTTATACTTCCAGAAAATTTCTCTTCCGGCTGAATGGTAGGAAACAGCAATAAGTGGATTGATTTCGTATACAAACTTGGTTAATGCCATTACTTCTGCTGCCTCAAGCGGCTTTTTGCCTTTATAAAATTGATAGAATGGTAAACGAGGTCCGCAATGAAGCTCATCCCATCCAGCAGGATATTGTCTGTTTAGATCAATTCCCTCCCCATTCGCTTTCCATCTAATATAATGATCCCAGCCCTCATTCATGAACATTAGCCGATTCTGATGATCGGCTGGAAATTCACGGATCATGTTCTGCTGTATGGTGACACCGTCAGGATTTAACATTGGGACAAACCACATGGACACCTCATCAAAAATCTTTGCACGTTCGCTTGAAGCATACTCCTCGAGCATCTTCATTAACAACATGCTTGTCATCCATTCCCTTGCATGGTGGGAACCGATGAATAAAACATTTTTCTTTCCTTTCCCAAGCCTAACTGCTGATATTTTACGGCCAAAGTGAGTGTATCCAATAACTTTTACGTCTATTTCCTTATATTTTGCCCCTAAAGCATTTAGATCACTCTCTAGCGTAGGGTATGTATATGGTTTATTTGTTTGAACAATTTCGGCATGGGCTTTTGTTTCGAATGGACATGAAAGAAGCAACAGGCATATACAAAGGATTTTTACCATTGATTCAGCTCCTTTCACCCTTACTTTTATTCAGGCAAATATTACAAAACGCATCAGAGCAAGTTGTCCAAGATTTTCTGCGAAAGTTCTGTTTAGATAGTCACAAACTAATCTCAACTCCTATTAAGGAGGAGAGTAAACAAATGAATAAATTGGATTATGATCGGGCGCTATACTATACGCATCGATCTGAATGGGATAATTTACTGATATTAATGGTGCGCACAAAAGACCAGTTTTTGTCCAAGAAAATTGAGCATTTCCTGCATGCTTATAACTTTGAGGATGATTACAGTGTGATACAAAAAAATTTATTTTCACTTTTACGCTACATCGATCATGCTAATGAAACATTGGGATTGGATGAAAATCAGATTCCGTTGTATAGTCTTTCCTGAAAATTTCAAGCGATACTTTATATTGTAAAGCTATTTTTTTCCAACCGGTTAAAGAATTCCACCACCAAAAAAACACGGCTTCCACAAAAAGTGGAAACCGTGTTTTTAATTTATGCAATTGGATATTGCTGAATGAGAGGATGCAACACAATCTCATCAATAAGCATATATTTTGGTGCAGAAGCCATATAGACCACTGCATATGCAATATCTTCTACTTTTAACCAATCTTTTTTCTCTAGGGTGCCTTGTGTTGAATTAGCAAAATACGTATCCACCATACCCGGATTAATCGTTCCGACACGAATCCCATATTCCCTTACCTCTTGTGCAAGAGATCCACAGAAGCCTTGGACCGCATACTTTGTCGCTGTATAGGCTGATCCGTTAGGGATTGTATATCTGCCTACATCCGAGGAAATCGTGATAATCGTTCCGTATTTTTTCTCTTTCATATACGGCAGCACTGCTTTTGAAGTTAGGAATACGCCTTGAACATTAACTTCAAAGACTTTTTTCCATTCCGCAGCGGTTACTTCCTCTGTTTGTTTAAAAAAGCCTACTCCAGCATTATTTACGAGAAGGTCGACGTGACCAAATTCCTCAATTGTTTTCGTCACGACATTTTGGACATCCGCTTCCTTTGAAATATCTGCTTGAATCGGAAGGATACTCGAAAAGCCTTTTCCTTTAAGTTCGTTTGCTGTCTCCATAATTTGGGCGGAACTTCCCACAATGGTCAGCTTCATACCCTGCTCTAATAGTTTAATGGCAATTTCTTTTCCAATTCCTCTGGAAGCACCAGTAACAATGCCAATTTGATCTTTCATTTTTTGTATTCTTCCTTTCATGATGAAAAAATCATTCATTCCCTGATAACATTTTAATTTTCTGATCAACTAATTCCATAAAATCTTTTTCGATTTCTTGGAGTTTGGTTTTACTTTGCTCAAGCCCACTGCTGTTTACACCGAAATAAAATTTAACCTTTGGTTCGGTGCCGGAAGGTCTTAAGCAAACCCACGAGCCATCTTCAAATGTATATTTTAAGACATTTGATTTTGGTAGATCCATTTTTTCTTTCTCAGCATGCGAAACGCGAATTCCCGTTACATAATCCTCAGAGGTTTTCACTGACACATTGCCAAGTGCTGTTAAAGGCTCGTCACGGAATGAGGTTAAAATGCGTTGGATCATCTCTGCTCCTTCTTTGCCTTTTAATGTAAGTGAACGGAGACCCTCCAAGTAATACCCGTACTTTTCAAATACCTGCATTAGCCCTTCATACAAAGTCATGCCCTTCATTTTATAATAAGCGCATACTTCTGTTGCTAAAATTGCAGCTTGAACTGCGTCTTTGTCCCTTACAAAATCACTAATTAAATACCCATAGCTTTCTTCATAGCCAAACATAAAAGTATGTTCACCAGTTGTTCGATACTCTTGAATTTTTTCAGCTATGAATTTAAAGCCTGTTAATACATCAACAGTGCTTAACTGGTAGGTGGAAGCAATTTTCCGTCCAATTTCTGAGGTAACAATGGTTTTTAAAACAACCCCATTTTCCGGAATCATTCCTTTTGCTTGTTTTTGCGTAAGAATATAATCAAGCAATAAAGCGCCTGTTTGATTTCCTGTTAATACTACATATTGTCCGTCATGATTTAAGACTGCAATTCCTAAGCGATCCGCATCGGGATCTGTTCCAATTAATAAATCTGCCCCAATTTTTTTACCATCACGAATTGCTAATTCAAATGCGGCATGCTCCTCCGGATTCGGACTTTTCACCGTTGTAAATTCTGGATCAGGTAATTCTTGTTCTTTCACGACATAAACATTTTTATACCCAAGAGCTGTGAGTGCATTTCGAACAGGCTTATTAGCTGTACCGTGCAATGGTGTAAATACAACCTTGATATCTGACTTTAGAGCAAGCTCAGGATTTTCCGAAATAGTTCTTAGCTTTTCAATATAAGCCTGATCTATTTCTGTACCGATGGTAACAATTAAACCAGCTTCTTTTAGCTTTTCTTCTTGGTCAACATGAATGAGTAACTCATTTTCAATTTCATTTACTTTTGCAATCACCTGATCTGCACTATCAGGCGGTAGTTGACCACCATCACAGCCATATACTTTATAACCATTATATTCTTTCGGATTATGACTTGCTGTGACTACGATACCTGAGAACGCATTTAAATACCGAACGGCAAATGATAACTCTGGAGTAGGACGCAATTCATCAAATATGTATGCTTGAATTCCTCTTGAAGCAAGCGTCTTAGCTGCTTCCATCGCAAACTCAGGTGATTTATGCCGAGAATCAAAGGCAATGACAACACCGCGTTTTTTTGCTTCCTCTCCATTTTCTTCTATGTATGAAGCAAGCCCAGCAGATGCTTTTCGAACTGTATAAAGGTTCATCCGGTTGGTGCCAACACCGATTTCGCCTCTCATTCCGCCAGTGCCAAATTCTAAGTTTTTATAAAAAGCTTCTTCGATATCCAATTCATTCAATTGATTTAATTGATCTTTTAACTCATCATCTAAATTTTCAAATTCAATCCATTGTTGGGCTTTCATTCTCCAGTCCATTTGGTCCCTCCTATATTTTTATACATTAATTTTTCGAAATATTGATCTAATATTCCTTTAAAAAAAGCAGTAATTTTTACGACATTTTTTCAATTGCTAAATGATATCCAATAAAGGTTAGACCTCTTTTATTTTATATTTTACAATTGAGAAAGTACAGGGAAGGTCAAAAAAAAAATAAACGCCGTGATTGGCGTTTAAATTAATTATTCATTTGCTGGTTTTTTATACATACTAAAAAAGCCTTTTTGTCTATTCTTCGCTTCAACAAACTGCTCAAACTCAAAAGGGAAAAATAATCCAAACTTATGTAAGTTTGAAACATTATTATGGAATGTGACAGCGTGATCATGATCCAAATATAGTAGCTCCAAAATAGAAATAATAGAATAACATAATTAACGATGGTAAAATGGTGGTAATTATCGCCACAAAAACGATAAATTTTTATAAAGGAGATCCTATGCTTATAACAAATCGCAAAGGAAAATGGTTAGAATTAATTATCCCCCAGAAATGGAACGGATTAGCGGCAGATGAGCTTTTTCGCAGTATTTGGCAGGCTCCAAAAAAGCTAATCCATTCTTTTCGGATGAAACAGAAAGTTTTATATAATGGAAAACCAATAAATTGGGATACTCCACTACAACACGGAGCAAAATTACAGCTACATTTATTTGAACAGGAGGATAGTGAAATTCCTCCAACCTACATGGATGTATCGGTTCTTTATGAGGATGATCATGTTATTGTTTTCAATAAGCCTCCCTTTATGAGTACGCATCCAAATGATATTAAAAAAGAAACAGATACACTCTTAAATGCCGCTGTTTTTCACTTACACTCGAATGGGGAATTTAGCAACATTCGCCATATCCACCGCTTAGACCGTGATACATCAGGGGCAATCCTCTTAGCTAAACATGCCCTTGCAGGTGCGATCCTTGACAAGATGTTGGAAAAACGCAAAATAAAAAGAACGTATATCGCTCTCGTTCATGGTATCCTGAAGCCCAAAAAAGGAATGATCCATTTACCAATCGGTCGGGACAGACACCATGCTACAAGAAGGCGGGTCTCCACCTCGGGGGTTGATGCCATTACCCATTATCATGTATTAAAAGACGATCGTGAAAAAAAGGTATCTTTAGTCAAATGCTGGCTTGATACGGGGAGAACCCATCAAATCCGTGTCCATTTTAGTCATTTGGGACATCCACTTGTCGGTGATTTGCTATATGGAGGGAAACCTATTTTAAATCGTCAAGCATTGCACGCCGCAAAACTTGAATTTACCCACCCCATTACAGAGGAAAAAATCATTTGCTTTGCACCGTTGTTAAATCCGTTTCCTTTTTTTAAAGACTTTGATGTTTCAACAATAGAATAAGCCCCCTATTTTAGGAGGCTTATTTTTCATTTCTTACCGATCCGTTTTTCTGAAGGCTCTCATGATAAAGCTTAAAAGGAAAGCGAGAACCACAGCTCCAATGATTGCAGGGATAATCGCAAAATTAGCAACCTGTGGCCCCCAATCACCTAAAATAAATGTCCCTAGCCAAGCACCCACAAATCCCGCAATAATATTTCCAATAACTCCACCAGGGATATCCCGGCCTGAAATAAGCCCGGCTATCCAGCCAATGATACCTCCTACAATTAATGCCCAAATAAAATTCATTTTTTACACTCCTTTAGCACGTATTTATTATTTCATCATGAATGGCTCCATACTTACGAAAGCAGATGTAAATTATTGTATTTCCACCACTTAATCTTTAAATTACCCAATTTCTTTTAAAATAAACGAGAGTGACTTCATCCCTTTCTAAAGTTCTGCTTTTTTATTTACCACATCAAACAATTCGGAATTTTCTAATGTTAAGTTTTTGTAAAGTTGCATAAAATGATTACTTTTTTTGACACTTTT
>DATFAH010000488.1:0-2344 GCA_035254805.1 Caryophanales bacterium
TTTTCATCTTGCATAAATTAACCAAAGGAGTATACTATGTCATGAAAGCGGGCAACACTCGTAAAAGTGATTCTTTAGGAGGTTTACAAATGGTAGCCGAGAAAAGTAATGATCAGACAAATAATGAAGGGAAGCATGATGTGTTAAAATCGACACAGACTGTTATCCATAAGGCTTTGCAGAAGCTTGGTTATCCAGAAGAAGTATATGAGCTGTTAAAAGAGCCATTGCGCATTATGACTGTTAAAATTCCTGTTCGTATGGATGACGGTTCCATTAAAATTTTTACAGGCTACCGTGCTCAGCATAATGATTCTGTTGGGCCAACAAAAGGTGGGATTCGATTCCATCCAGGTGTTACAGAAACGGAAGTGAAAGCCCTTTCAATTTGGATGAGCTTAAAATGCGGAATTGTGGATCTCCCTTATGGAGGCGGTAAAGGCGGAATTGTATGCGATCCTCGTGATATGTCCTTCAGGGAGCTTGAAAGATTAAGCCGTGGCTATGTCCGTGCTATTAGCCAAATTGTTGGACCAACGAAGGATATCCCAGCACCGGACGTATTTACAAACTCACAAATAATGGCCTGGATGATGGATGAGTACAGCCGTATTGATGAATTTAATTCACCTGGGTTTATCACTGGTAAGCCACTAGTACTTGGAGGCTCACATGGCCGTGACTCAGCAACAGCTAAAGGGGTTACAATTTGTATCCGTGAAGCTGCTGCAAAACGAGGAATTAAAATAGAAGGTGCAAAAGTTATCGTTCAAGGATTTGGTAATGCGGGAAGTTATTTATCAAAATTCATGCATGAAGCTGGGGCAAAAGTTGTTGGAATTTCTGATGCATACGGAGCTCTATATGATCCTGATGGACTTGATATTGATTACCTTCTTGATAGACGGGATAGCTTTGGAACAGTAACGAAATTATTTAATAATACTATATCAAATAAAGAACTTCTTGAAATGGAATGCGATATCCTTGTTCCAGCAGCAATCGAAAATCAAATAACAGAAGAAAATGCCCATAATATTCGTGCAAGTATTGTGGTAGAGGCAGCTAATGGCCCAACTACTTTAGAAGCTACGCAAATTTTAACTGAGCGCGGTATTTTACTTGTACCAGATGTTTTAGCATCTGCTGGTGGTGTGACCGTTTCCTATTTCGAATGGGTTCAAAACAACCAAGGGTATTATTGGACTGAAGAAGAAGTAGAAGAGAAACTTGAAAAAGTGATGGTAAAATCGTTTAACAGCATATATGACACGGCACAGACACGCCGGGTAGATATGCGCCTTGCAGCTTATATGGTAGGCGTAAGAAAAATGGCTGAAGCTAGCCGATTCAGAGGCTGGATTTAAATAAAATATTGCTGTAAAATTCATAAATATTGAAATGCTAAAAAAAATCTCCTATCATGAAGTGGTAGGAGATTTTCTTTGATTATAGATATTTTGATCGGTATATAAGGTCAACTTGTTTTTCACATCAATGAAATGATAGATTTTTGCGGCAAGGTATGTCAAGAAGGAGCATGCATCAAACATCCAAGGATTGAAAAAAGCACGCATAAAGTTAGCTGTTGCGTTAGCTAGCGGACTGAAAGATATTAATTTTTAATTACTTTAAAATCATTCCATGTTAGACTAAAGAAAAAGGATAGAAAGAGGATCATGCATGATAGGAATTTTATCGGCCGGAATTGCACCTGGCTTAGCATTACTTAGTTACTTTTATTTAAAAGATGAATACGATTCCGAGCCGATTTCTGTTGTTTTAAGAACATTTGTGTATGGTGCTCTATTAGTGCTTCCGATCATGTTTATCCAACATGTGCTAGGCGTGGAAAACTTAATTGATTCAAATTGGATTGATGCCTTTTTATCGTCTAGTATGTTGGAAGAATTTGTTAAATGGATAATTCTTTTTTATGTCATTTATCAATATGCTGCTTTTGATGAACCTTTTGATGGGATTGTTTATGGTGCGTCACTGTCCTTAGGATTTGCAACAGCTGAGAATATTTTCTATTTAATTGCTAATGGTGTGGAACACGCCCTGTCTCGGGCGCTTCTTCCTGTTTCAAGTCATGCTTTATTTGGAGTTATTATGGGCTTTTATATTAGCAAAATAAAGTTTACTACAGGATCAAAGTATAAATGGATCTTCTTATCACTTGTGGTGCCAATTGGATTGCATGGATTTTATGATTATATTCTAATTTCGCAAGAAAACTGGATCTATGTTATTTTTCCATTTATGATTTTTTTATGGTGGTTAGGTTTAAGAAAAGTAAAAATGGCTAAAATTTTAAGTGCTAAACACTTCAATAAACCAT
>DATFAH010000489.1:0-3660 GCA_035254805.1 Caryophanales bacterium
GGGAATTTATGTATGAGGATGTATTGAATTTAATTTCTAAACTTCCTGAAGTTGCAGCTTACATTTATAGACTAAAATATAAAAATGCAGATATTATTAAACCAGATAAAAATCTGGATTTTGGCGGAAACTTTGCTCATATGATGGGAATTGATACTCCATATGACGAAGTAGCGAGAATGTACTTTATTCTTCATTCAGACCATGAAAGTGGAAATGTTTCAGCACATACTACACACTTAGTAGCTTCAGCACTTTCTGATGCATATTTATCTTTTTCTGCTGGTCTTAACGGGTTAGCTGGTCCGCTTCATGGGTTAGCAAACCAAGAAGTGTTAGGCTGGATTCAGAATTTCATGGAACAACTTGGCGGGGAAGTTCCAACCGAGGAAAAATTAAAAGAAGCTGTTTGGGCTACGTTAAATTCTGGTCAGGTTATTCCAGGGTATGGGCATGCGGTATTACGTAAAACTGACCCTAGATACACATCTCAAAGAGAATATTGCTTAAAACATTTACCAGATAATGACTTATTTCAGTTAGTAAGTAAACTTTATGATGTCGTGCCAGATATATTAAGGGAACAAGGAAAAGCGAAAAATCCTTGGCCTAATGTAGACGCACAAAGTGGTGTTATTCAGTGGTATTATGGACTTAAAGAATATGATTTTTACACAGTATTGTTTGGAGTAGGAAGAGCTTTAGGGGTCCTTGCAAATATTACTTGGGATCGGGCACTTGGTTATCCAATTGAGCGACCAAAATCAATTACAACGGATATGCTCGAAAGAATGGTTGGCGTACACTCGGAATCGGGCATTCTGTTCACCAATTAAGCGTCTAAGACTTAGAAGTCGCTTGAAGATATTATCGGCATAAAAAAAGAGCTCCGGCTCTTTTTTTATGCCCTTACAACTTTAATCATAGTATATTTAACTTACAGTATCTTCCTTTAACCCCGAGTCGCTTTTTTGAGGAACGAACCGTTTTATAAAAAATGAAGCGATCCACGCTATGGCTAATAAACCGAATGCAAGCAAAAATGAGTTTTTCATTCCAGCTATCATCGCTAAAATTTGTTGTGTTTAGAATGTCTATTTTAATTTTTTACCCATAATGTTATTAAGACACTACCAACATGGTTTCTGTACTTTTTTTATCAAACAAACGGTAACTAATATTCATTCTAAGCATATACTCATTGTGGGTGATGAAAATGGATCATAATCTCGAACAAACATTTGAAATTCGGTATTTGAAAATTGGTATTATAGCCAATGATGGAGCTTTGCAAATTGGTGCAGGTGGTGGTAGTGTTCTTCGAGGAAAACCAGCTGGTTATACTACAATTGGCGAGACTACAGTTGGTCTTTTAACCCCGCCATCTGTTCTATTGCAATCACCAGTACGTAACCTAAAGGGATGCTGTTAAATTTATTCCCAATGCATATTTATCTAAACTTAAACCTCTTTTGAAGTCTGTTTTTGATAACCATCACACGTTACAATATGATCATTCACCATTCCTACTGCTTGCATGTATGCATAGCAAATTGTCGATCCGACAAATTTAAACCCACGCTTCTTTAAATCCTTGCTCATTCGATCACTGATTTCTGTAGACGCAGGAACATCCTTCAACTCTTTAAAATGATTTTGAATTGGTTTACCATTTACAAATGACCATATGTATTTGCTAAATGACCCAAATTCATCTATCACTTTTAAAAATGCCTTTGCGTTCGTTATGACAGCATTAATTTTCAACTTATTTCTTACAATACCTTCATTTTTTAAAAGCTCTTCAATTTTTTTATCATCATACTGAATGATTTTTTCAGGATCAAAATGATCAAAAGCAACTCGATAATTTTCTCTTTTTTTCAATATGGTGTACCAGCTTAAACCCGCCTGTGCTCCTTCTAAATTTAAAAACTCAAAGAGGATACGGTCATCATAAACCGGGACTCCCCATTCATGATCATGATAATCTATGTATAAAGGATCATGATTTACCCATCCACATCGGTTCATTATTTCAACTCCTACCATTATTTCATGGGTGATTGGAAATAAAGCAGTGGATTCCGTTTTAAAATCCACTGCCTTATTGTTAAAAAATTAGTATGCCTTAGCCCATACAACCATTTGTTTTGCTTCTTTTCCACAGCAAACACAAATGTCTGAAATTTTTTCCTGTTCAAATGGCATGCAGCGGGAAGTGGCGCTTGTTTCTTCTTTAATTTTATCTTCACATTCTCGATCGCCACACCACATTGCTTTAATAAAGCCTGTTTTTTCCTCTAGTGTCCGCTTGAATTCATCTAGAGTTGTTGCAGTAGATGTTTTTTCCTCGCGATGTGATAAAGCTTTTTGATATAAATTTGTTTGGATCTCGTCAAGTAATGCAACAAGCTTTGTTTCTAGCTCGTCAAGAGCTACCATGATCTTTTCTCCTGTATCCCTTCTTGCAAGGACAACTTGATTGTTCTCAATATCCTTTGGACCAACTTCAAGGCGGACAGGAATACCTTTCATTTCATATTCATTAAATTTCCAGCCAGGCTTCTTATCGCTCGCATCGATATTAACACGCACAAGCTTTGATAATTTTTCTTTTAAATCATAAGCGAAATCAAGGACTCCCTCTTTATGCTGGGCAATTGGCACAATCATCACTTGAGTTGGCGCGGCTTTTGGTGGGATAACAAGTCCGCGGTCATCACCATGAACCATAATTAAGGCTCCAATAATTCTGGTTGTAAAACCCCATGAGGTTTGATGTACATATTGGAGGTTTCCATCCTTATCACTGTATTGAATGCCAAAAGCCTTTGCAAATCCATCACCAAAATGGTGGGATGTACCAGATTGCAATGCTTTTCCGTCATGCATTAAGCTTTCAATCGTATAAGTGAATTTTGCCCCGGCAAATTTTTCTTTTTCTGTTTTTTGTCCCTTTAACACTGGAATTGCAAGGATATTTTCACAAACATCCGCATACACATTCAGCATTCTTGTTGTTTCTTCATGTGCCTCTTCATCTGTGGCATGGGCTGTATGACCTTCCTGCCATAAAAATTCTAAAGTTCGGAGGAATGGACGTGTTGTTTTTTCCCAGCGGACAACATTTGACCATTGATTATAAAGCTTTGGTAAATCTCTGTAGGAATGGATGATATCCTTATAGTGATCGCAAAAAAGAACTTCTGATGTCGGTCTAACAACAAGTCTTTCTGTTAATTCTTCTGATCCCCCATGGGTCACCCAGGCAACTTCCGGTGCAAAACCTTCAATATGATCCTTTTCCTTTTGAAGCAGACTTTCAGGAATAAACAGCGGCATATAAACATTTTCATGTCCTGTTTCCTTAATACGATTGTCTAATTCAGTCTTAATATTTTCCCATAATGCGTAGCCATATGGACGGATGATCATGGAACCGCGGACACTTGAATAATCAATTAACTCCGCTTTCGTCACAACATCTGTATACCATTGAGCAAAATCCACGTCCATAGCCGTAATATCTTTTACAAATTCTTTTGCCATCATTGACACCTACCCTTTAAAAAAATATAAAAAGGCCCTGATCCTCATAAAAAGGGACCAAGGCCTGGCGGTACCACCCTAACTTCTTAAAGCAAATGCTTTAAACAC
>DATFAH010000490.1:0-2260 GCA_035254805.1 Caryophanales bacterium
AGCTTTTAGCCCCTCCCTACTCGTTAAGCCAAACGATTGTCGGGTTTATATTTGTGGTTTACTTGGTTGGAACCGTAAGTTCAACGTGGATGGGTATGCTAGCTGACCAGCATGGACGAAGGAAAATCTTACAAGTGACACTAGTAATTTTATTGTTAGGGGCTTTTATTACGTTAAATACAAATCTATGGTTAAAATTAATCGGAATTGCGATTTTTACCTTTGGCTTTTTCGGAGGACATTCGATCGCAAGCGGTTGGATTGGAAAAATTGCCACACATGACAAAGCGCAAGCATCATCACTCTATTTATTCTTTTATTATATAGGATCAAGTATTGGCGGAACCGCTGGAGGCACTTTTTATAGTAATTATGGTTGGATCGGTGTTGTAGGTATGATTGTCATCCTTTCATTGATCGCCATCTCAATATCTGTTCGTTTATCGATGGTAAGGAAACGTATCTTGCTTTCTTCCATGAACTATCATCTAAAAAGTTAAAATTGAACATTTCGGATACATGTCCGTTAATATATGAAGCAAAAATCGTCCACCTTTAGCATGAGGTGGACGATTTTTTTGCCTAAATAGGTTATTCGTGCTCTTGATGGCAAAAATGGCACCATTAAATGCATGATTTAAACAAGCATTTGGAATAACGTACTATCCTTATTTACTTCCATGTAGAAAAATCCTTTTCGTTTGATACGTTCGATTAGTGGAAAATAATCTTCTTTATCCTTTAATTCAATGCCTACTAGGGCTGGTCCGCTTTCACGATTATTTTTTTTCGTATATTCAAACCGGTTTATGTCATCATTTGGTCCTAATACATCATCCAAAAATTCACGCAAGGCACCTGGGCGCTGTGGGAATTGAATAATAAAATAATGCTGAAGCCCTTCGTAGATCATGGACCGTTCTTTTATCTCTTGCATTCTTCCAATATCATTGTTTCCGCCACTGACAATACATACAATGGTTTTTCCCTTTATTTTTTCAGCATAGGAGTCTAAAGCTGCAATGGACAATGCGCCTGTTGGTTCAACTACGATTGCATTTTCATTGTATAAGGATAAAAGTGTGGTACATACTTTTCCTTCAGGTACAACCACAATATCATCGATGATTTTTTTGCAAATATTATAGGTTGTTGAACCAACTGTTTTTACAGCCGCGCCGTCCACAAATGAATCAATTTCTTTAAGTGTGGTGACAGCCCCACTATTTATCGATTCCTTCATGCCTGGTGCCCCAATTGGTTCAACACCTATTAATTTCGTATCTGGTGAGAAGTTTCTAAAATATGTTCCAACACCAGACATCAGCCCACCACCGCCAATCCCAGCAAAAAGATAATCAATTTGCTCCTGGCATTCATTTAAAAGCTCAACAGCTATTGTCCCTTGGCCAGCAATAACATCTGGATCATCAAAAGGATGAATGAAAGTGCGATTTTCTGTATTGCTGCATGACATTGCCTTTTCGTATGCATCATCGAAGGTGTCTCCGGTTAGAACAATTTCAACATAATCACGACCCCAAAATTGAACCTGCTTCACCTTTTGTTTGGGCGTAGTATTCGGCATAAAAATTTTCCCATTTATTTTTAAAAGCTGACAAGAGTATGCGACACCTTGAGCATGATTACCGGCACTTGCGCAAATGATCCCATTTTCCAGTTCTTTCTCACTTAATTTTTTTATCCGATTTAAAGCTCCGCGGATTTTGAATGAACGAACACTTTGTAAATCTTCGCGCTTTAAATAAACCTTACATCCATACCTTTCTGACAATAATGGATTAAATTGCAAAGGTGTTGGAGAAATAACCCCTTTAATTGTTTGACTGGCTACAATAATGTCATCAACATGAAATGTTTTTTCGTTTAGGACTTGTTGACTCATCTTCATTTATCCCTCCCAAATATCTTTTTTAAACAACAAAAAACCCATCCCTAGGTTAGGGACGAGTTTACTCGCGATACCACCCTACTTCTGCAATTTTATAAAATTACAGCTCTCGATCCATGTACATACAAATACTGGGTCCATTGTAACGGCGAACTATTCCGGCATGGCTTACTTCTTTTTCAGCTTAGCTTCTCAGAGATGATTTTCAGATATATCCTGTTATCGACTCCCACCAACGTCAACTCTCTTTTAAACACGGAGCATACCCTACTCTTCTCGTCATTGAATTTTTTGTTAAATTATAGAAATAAGGGTAACACTCTAATGGTAAATAGTCAATATATTTTG
>DATFAH010000491.1:0-10753 GCA_035254805.1 Caryophanales bacterium
GATATAGAGAGCGTTCGGAGGGGAAATTGATGAATTTTAACGAACCAATTAATCGATTAAATACAGATAGCGTGAAATGGGATTCGATGGAGCAAACATACGGTGAAAAAGATCTCCTACCAATGTGGGTTGCAGATATGGATTTTATGACTTGTCCTGCCATTATTGAAGGAATTAAGCGAGAAGTTGCGCACGGTGTATTTGGCTATAAAAATCCTTCAGTTAGGTTAAGAGAAGCAATCGCAGACTGGCAGGAAAATATGCATGATTATCGTCCAACTGCCAGCAGTATTGTCTTTTCCCCAGCCGTTGTACCATCCATTTGTACGGCCATTCAAGCTTATACAAATGAAGGAGATGCAGTATTAATTCACGATCCGGTTTATACACCGTTTGCTGACTCAATTAAAAATAATCATCGCAAATTAGTTAGAAGTGCGTTGGTTTCAGACAACCATCAATATATAATAAATTTTGAAGATGTTGAAAGAAAAATAATTGAAAACGACATCAAGCTCTATATCTTCTGCAACCCTCATAACCCTTGTGGACGTGTTTGGAAAGCAGAAGAACTGCGAAAAGTTGGCGAGCTATGCCAAAAATATGGTGTCATATTGGTGAGTGACGAAATTCACCAAGATATTGTTTTTCCGCCAAATAAATTTACTTCCATGTTGAATACGGGGAAAGATTTTTCAGCATTCACTGTTGTTTTTACGGCACCAACGAAGACCTTTAACCTTGCTGGAGTGAAAGTATCTTATGCATTTATCGAAAATGTAGCATTGTGTGAACGATTTGTTGAAGTACAAACACGTAACTGTGGAGCAGAACTAAATTCATTTGGTTTAACTGCTGCAGAAGTGGCTTTAAAAGAAGGAAAAGCTTGGCTAGATGAGTTATTAACATATTTTGAGCAGAATTTTGATATTGTTGAGGAATTTGTGGCAACGCGTCTTCCAAAAGTAAAGTTCAATCGTCCAGAAGGCACTTACTTAGCTTGGTTAGATTTCAGTGCCTATGATTTAACAGATGAAGAAATCATGAATATTCTTGTTCATGAAGGAAGAGTAGTTCTAAACGCGGGAATCGATTATGGTGAAAAAGGCTCTAAATTCTTCAGAATGAATATTGCAACTTCAAAAATAAATGTAGTAGATGGATTGAATCGGATTGAAAAAGCATTGGCTACGATTTATTCCAAACATGCTATTACGAATTAAGGATGGGACCTTGCTTATCTAACATTTGATAGGCAAGGTTTTTTACTGTAGAATTTGCACCAGAAAAATTTACAATAAATCCATATCTTCGACAAGAATCGATTATAATAGGCTTAGAAAGAAATCTTTGTGATGGAGCGAAAGAAAAATGAAAAATTTTCTAGATATAAGTGGAAATCCAGTCGCGCTCTCTTTTTCCGCTAGCTCTTTTGAGGAGAACGCAAAACATGTTTTAATTATTTGTCAAAATAAAAATGGTTGGTTTTTAACGAAACATAAAACCCGTGGTCTTGAATTTCCGGGGGGGAAAGTAGAAATAGGTGAAACTCTCGAAGAGGCAGCCCGAAGAGAAGTATATGAAGAAACGGGTGGAATTATCGCGGACCTTGTTAAGATTGGGGAATATCGGGTAACGGATCCAAGGGGGGCTTTTGTTAAGGCTGTTTTTTGGGGGCAAGTAGAGTGGATTGATGAAAAAAACGATTATCTTGAAACAAATGGTCCTGTCACTGTTATAGGTGATATTTTGCGTTTAAGATTTGGTGATGAATACAGTTTTATCATGAAAGATATGGTTATTGAAGAATGTATGAAGGAAATTTTTCGGATGAAAATCGGACAGCCGGTTCTGGAATCTGCAATTAGCTAAAAATCATTTTAAGGTTGGGATAACATTTGAATAATCAAAATGGAAAAATTATAACGGTCCAGTTTTGCAAATGATGATAAAATAAAGATAAAAAATGTAGAGGAGCGAACGATGATGGGTATGCCTCTTGAATTAAATACCATGATTGTCACCAAAAGCCGAGAAAAACGGGTGGAAGAGAATCTTTTCTGTTTGGAAAAGGATGGATACCGCATATATCCAATTGATATTCCAATCGATATAAGAAAAACGATTGACAGTGATTCGAGCGGCACGGCAGTCATCAAAAAGGTAGAATGGCAAAATAAACAAACCATTTTAACTTATCAATTGATTTCATTGAATTCAACGAATTAGGGATTTTGCGCTGATATTTATTGGCTAAAGCAGGTACATTTCGACTTAGTTAGGATTTGGATAAAGAATCAAAACAAAAAAATCCCATGAGAATTCCCATGGGATTTTGTATTTCTATTTGTTAGGCGATTGGACCGCCTTGTTCGGCGATGACAGCTGGAACTTTATCGAACTTTTTAAAGTTCTCACGGAATTGAGCAGATAATTCTTTTGCTTTTGTTACATATAGATCTTGGTCTGCCCAAGTTTTGATTGGTTGAAGAACATCATCAGGAACACCTGTCACGTGAACGGGAATGTTCAAACCGAAAATTTCATCTTTAACGGTTTCAACATTATTTAATTCCCCAGCAAGTGCAGCTTGAACCATTGCTCTTGTATAGGAAAGCTTCATTCTGCTGCCTACACCGTATTCTCCGCTAGTCCAGCCAGTATTGACTAAGAAAACTTGAACGTTATGTTCTAAGATTTTCTCACCTAGCATTTCGGCATACACAGTTGCAGGCAGTGGTAAGAATGGAGCTCCAAAGCAAGTTGAGAATGTTGCTTCTGGTGATGTTACTCCGCGTTCTGTACCTGCAAGTTTGGAAGTATAGCCGCTTAAGAAATGATACATCGCTTGTTCTTTCGATAATTTAGAGATTGGAGGCAAGACGCCAGATGCATCAGCTGTTAAAAAGACGATTGTGTTTGGATGACCGGCAATGCTTGGCACAACAATATTATCGAGTGCATTTAGTGGATAAGCAGCACGAGTATTTTCTGTTAAAGTTCCGTTATCATAATCTGCAAGTCTAGATTCTTGATCTAAAATGACATTTTCAAGAACGGTGCCAAATTTAATCGCATCAAAGATTTGTGGTTCTTTTTCACGGGAAAGGTTGATGCATTTTGCATAACAGCCGCCTTCAATATTAAATACGCCATTTGGTGACCAGCCATGCTCATCATCCCCGATCAAACGGCGATTTGAATCAGCTGATAAAGTAGTTTTACCTGTTCCGGATAGGCCGAAGAATAAGGCCACATCACCTTCTGTGCCGACGTTTGCTGAACAATGCATAGATAAATTCTTTCCTTCTGGTAAAAGGAAGTTCATGACGGAGAAAATAGATTTTTTCATTTCTCCTGCATACTCAGTTCCGCCAATTAAAACGGTACGGTGTTCAAATGAGATAATAATAAAAGTTTCGGAGTTAGTCCCATCAACAGCTGGATCAGCTTTGAAATTTGGGGCACTAATAACAGTGAATTCTGGTTGGTGATCGATTAATTCCTCATCAGTTGGACGGATAAACAACTGATGGGCAAATAAATTATGCCAAGCATATTCATTAATGACTTGAATTGGCAGCTGGTATTTTTTATCGGCACCAGCAAATCCTTTGAATACAAAAATTTCTTCTTTTTGTTTTAGGAAATTTAATACTTTATCGTGTAGTTGTAAAAAAGCTTCTTCAGAGATTGGCTGATTTGGCCCCCAAGCAATTTTATCTTTTGTTGCGTCTTCAACGACAATGAATTTATCCTTTGGGGATCTTCCTGTATATTTACCAGTTGCAACGCTGATGGCACCTGTAGATGTCAAAATGCCTTCATTTCGGGATAATACTTTTTCAACTAATTGGGGAACAGATAATTGTAAATGGACGTTATTAAACAAATTTAAAGCGTTTGAAGTATGTAAAAAACTCATTTGGTAAATCTCTTCCTTTCCCATTTATGAAAATAGTAATATTTCAAAATTAGTATAACACTTTAGAAATATTAGTCTATGCTATTTCTAAAAATTATCATGATTGTAATATTACTGTTAATTGATACGTTTGAATGTTGTGAAAATATGATTTAATAGGTATGACAATCAAATTTTCGACTAAAAAAATTTATGAAAAAATCATTGACAGTCTCAGACATTTTAAGTTATTATTTTACCTTGAACGGATACTCTCTTATCCCGAGCTGGTGGAGGGACAGGCCCAATGAAGCCCAGCAACCTGCTATACAAAAAATAACCGACTGATATCGGATTTTTTACAGCAAAGGTGCTGAACCTGATGCAAGGTTTTACCTTGAACGATAAGAGTGAAAGGCACGGAAACAATTGCTTTCAACCTTTCCTCAATATAGGAAAGGTTTTTTGTTTGTTTGTGGCTTTACAGTGCTTTTCTTTTAGTGCAAAAGAGAAGTGATTTCATAAAAACCTTATATTTATTTCATACTATTAAGGGAAATGAGTACCGTGTCAATTCGAGGTTAAACGGCAAGGTAAGATACAAAAACCCACACAGCTAACCTCACTTTATATCTATATATAGGAGGAATTCAGATGTCAAGAAACGTGCGTTTGTTCACTTCTGAATCAGTAACTGAAGGTCATCCAGATAAAATCTGTGACCAAATTTCTGATTCCATTTTGGATGCTATTTTAGCGAAGGATGCGAATGCTCGTGTCGCAGCAGAAACATCTGTAACAACTGGTTTAGTCCTTGTTGCAGGGGAAATCACTACATCTACATACGTAGATATTCCGAAAATTGTTCGTGAAACTATTAAAGGGATTGGCTACAATCGTGCTAAATATGGCTTTGACTCAGAGACTTGTGCTGTATTAACATCTATTGATGAACAGTCAGCTGATATCGCTCTAGGAGTTGACCAAGCACTTGAAGCACGTGAAGGCCAAATGTCTGATGCTGAGATCGAAGCAATCGGAGCAGGAGACCAAGGTTTAATGTTTGGTTTTGCTTGCAATGAAACTAGTGAGCTTATGCCTCTTCCAATTTCCTTGGCACATAAACTTGCACGTCGGTTAACAGAGGTCCGTAAAGACGAGATACTTCCATACCTTCGTCCAGATGGAAAAACTCAAGTAACGGTTGAATATGATGAAAATAACAAGCCGGTTCGTATTGATACCATTGTTATTTCAACTCAACATTCTCCTGAGGTTACTTTAGAGCAAATTCAACGTAATCTAAAAGAATTTGTGATTAACCCAGTCGTTCCTGCAGAATTAATTGATGAAAACACAAAATACTTTATTAACCCAACAGGCCGTTTTGTTATCGGCGGACCACAAGGGGATGCGGGCTTAACAGGCCGCAAAATTATCGTTGACACTTATGGCGGTTATGCACGTCATGGCGGCGGTGCTTTCTCTGGTAAGGATCCTACAAAAGTAGACCGTTCAGCTGCTTATGCTGCCCGTTATGTTGCGAAAAATATTGTGGCAGCGGGTCTTGCAGATAAATGTGAAGTACAGCTTGCTTATGCAATCGGTGTAGCAAGACCTGTTTCCATCTCTGTTGATACATTTGGTACAGGAACTGTAAGTGAAGATGTTCTAGTTGATTTAGTAAGTGAAAACTTTGATCTTCGTCCAGCTGGAATCATCAATATGCTTGATTTACGTAAACCAATTTACAAACAAACAGCGGCGTACGGACACTTTGGTCGTACAGATGTTGATCTTCCTTGGGAACGTACGGATAAAGCAGAAGCTTTACGCAGCCAAGCTGGTATTTAATAAAACAAAAGAGAGTTGCATTCGTGTAACTCTCTTTTTTATGTAGCTAAAAAGAAAGTAAAGTGCCTCTAGGCAATCGGCGGCGCTTAGGCTTTGTGCAGTCAAGTTTCTTTAGGTTTATATGCCTATTTTTAAGTGAAAACTTATTGATAGCTGAAATTTCCTTCTGTTTCTTGTGCCATTTTTAAATGAATAGTGTTAGTATTAGAGGGATGTATTTTTAATGAAGTTAAGAAATGGAGTAGGTGAGGTACATAATGTGTGGTTTTATTGGTTGTGTACACGACAAAACACAAACGTATAGTGACGATCAAAAACAGCAATTTAAAAATATGAATGATATTATTACGCATCGCGGACCTGACGATGATGGCTTTTATTATGATGACTATATTCAATTTGGATTCCGCCGGTTAAGTATTATCGACATTGAAAGTGGCCACCAGCCGCTCACATATGAAAATGAACGTTATTGGATTATTTTTAATGGTGAAATTTATAACTATGTGGAGCTTCGTGAAGAACTGCTGAAGGAAGGCTTAACATTTGCGACTAGCTCGGATACGGAAGTAATCATTGCTCTTTTTAGTCATTTTAAAGAAAAAGCAGTGGAAAAACTTCGTGGGATGTTCGCGTTTGTTATTTGGGATAAACAAGAACAATCTCTTTATGGGGCAAGAGATCCGTTTGGGATTAAACCATTTTTCTATCTTGAAGACGGAGAAAGAACACTATTCGCTTCTGAGAAAAAAAGCATTCTGTTAGCACTTGAAAACGATGTTTTAAATTACGATTCCCTACAGCATTATTTGACCTATCAATTCGTTCCAGAGCCAAGAACGATGTCTGAAGGGATTAACAAATTAGAGCCTGGACATTATTTTACAAAGAAAATTGGCGCTAAAATGGAAGTCAAAAGATATTGGAAGGCTCACTTTGCACCGATTCAAAAATCTGAAGCAGAGTTCACGAAGGAAATTAGAGATATTCTATTTGACTCTGTCAAAATGCATATGCGCAGTGATGTGCCTGTTGGCTCATTCCTTTCGGGCGGGATTGATTCATCGATTATTGCTTCGATTGCAAAAGAATACCATCCTGCCATTAAAACCTTCTCCGTTGGTTTTAGGCGAAATGGTTTTAGTGAAATTGATGTCGCAAAAGAAACAGCTGAAAAGCTGGGAGTAGAAAACATTAGCTACGTGATCACACCTGAAGAGTATATGAATGAAATTCCAAAAATCATGTGGCATATGGATGATCCACTGGCAGACCCAGCATGTGTTCCACTTTATTTTGTTGCCCGTGAAGCTAGAAAGCATGTAACTGTTGTTCTTTCAGGTGAAGGGGCAGACGAATTATTTGGTGGATACAATATTTACCGTGAACCACAGGATCTAGAGGTCTTTAATAAAATCCCTCGCATTGGTAAATCACTCTTAAAAGGGATTGCCAACATGATGCCAGAAGGCACAAAAGGTAAAAGCTTTATTGAGCGTGGTGTTACCCCAATGGAACAACGATATATCGGGAATGCCAAAATGTTTGCGGAAGAAGAAAAGCGCGAATTATTAACGGTTTGTCGTGATGGTTTGAATTATACCGATATTACGAAGCCGTTATATGAAGAGAGCAGGGGCTATGATCCCGTCGATCGGATGCAGTATATCGATATCCACACATGGATGCGTGGCGATATTCTGCTTAAAGCCGATAAAATGACGATGGCCCATTCGTTAGAATTACGTGTTCCATTTTTAGATAAAGCCGTATTCGATGTAGCATCAAAAATTCCTACAAGCTTGAAAACAGCGAATGGCACAACAAAATATATTTTACGGAAAGCGGCTGAGGGAGTGGTTCCCGCACATGTACTTGATCGTAAAAAACTTGGCTTTCCAGTGCCAATCCGTCATTGGTTGAAGGATGAAATGAATGATTGGGCAAAAAATATAATCCGCGAAAGCAATACGGATCATTTAATCAATAAAACTTACCTTTTAAGACTTTTAGAAGAGCATTGCCAAAGTAAGGCCGATAATAGCCGGAAAATCTGGACGGTTCTTATGTTTATGGTTTGGCATCAAGTTTATGTGGAAGAAAAATATTCATTTCAAACTGATTTTTCCAAAGAAAATGCCCTTCAATCTATGAAGGGCTAAGGTAGATAGGTGATAGCCTGTCTTCCCATTTGCACCCAGGATTCTTCGAAATCCTTAATGGGTGCTTTTTTATTTTTGGTTCCAGTTAATGGATCATTGAAATAGACGAATTGTGGGTCATATCCGGTAATAAGGACAGAATGCTCTTTATAAGTTATTTTGACCTGTCCTGTCGGTGTATTCCATGTTTCAAAAAGGTTTTCAGGCAATTTTTGATAGGAAGTATTGATAATAACCCAGATCGGTCTTCCGTCAGAAAGATGAGTTTTTAATTCCTCAAAATCTGATCCGGTTAAATCCGTTATTTTTCCTGGTAAATAATGTTCAGCAAGCTTTGCAATCGGGTCGTGATAGACGCCAAGTCCTGGTGCTTGGAAGGTGTACATATTCCCAACAAATCCATCATTTGGATTGCCAAAATAAATTTCACCGTTCACATATTTCTTTTTGGTAGGATCTTTTTTCACTTTCTCACTAAGCTCCATTTTATCGACCGTTATACCGGCTTTGTTAAGCATCATGGCAAGGCTTGTTACTTCACAACCCCGCGGTAGTTCTGGTAGTTGTGAAATTACCGGTGCATCAATTACGACTTGATCTTTAATTTTGATGACGGGAATATCGAAATGCTCTTTTATAAAATTGCCAGTTGGTAGGGCTGATGATTGGACCCAATTTTTAATATCGCTTACTGCCTTAACAATATGGCCTTCCTTTGAATTATCTAGGGTAAAGGCTAATATAATGACAATAATAATAAATAGTAGTAAGGTTTTGGATTTTAAAAATCCTGCTGCCCGTCTAAAAATCCAAATGATAAGAAAAAGGAATAAAATAAATAAAGCTATGGAAAATATCATAAAACCACCTAATCATTATTTTTTACTGTTTATTGCGGCATTCTTGTTGCATGGACTTGTAATAGGCGGCTTTTTCCGCATATTCATTTGAGATACGGCTCATATCCTCCATATCTTCAGATGTTAATTCCCTAATCACTTTTATGGGTCTGCCAAAAGCTAAAGTGCCTGGTGGGATTTTCTTTCCTTGTGGAACAAGACTACCTGCACCAATAAAAGCACCTTCACCAATTTCGGCTTCGTCTAAAATAATCGAGCCCATTCCGATCAAGGCATTTTTGCGAATGATACAGCTATGTAAAAGGACTTGATGCCCTATGGTGACTTCATCTTCAATGATGAGGGGTGTATGAGGGCTTTGGTGCAAGACGGAATTATCTTGGATATTCACTCTTTTTCCGATAATCGTAGGAGCGACATCGCCTCTTATCGAGGTGTTAAACCAGACACTTGATTCATCATCAATTTCAACATCGCCGCTAATGGTAACGTAATCAGCAATAAAAGCAGATTTTGAAATTTTAGGGAACTTATTTTTATATGGATAAATCATTTTGGATTCCTCCCTTTAAACGTTTGTATCATTAACGTAATATCTGGTTATATGTTATAGTACTTTTATTATAAATCTTGAAGTAATTTTACGTTAATACATTACTATAGATCATTTTACTTTATTTTTGACGATATTAGGAGGAAAAAAAATGTGGAAATGGGAAGCAGAAGGGGAGGCCAAGGCTGTTATTGTGATGGTTCATGGGGCAATGGAGCACCATCGCCGCTATGGCTGGTTAATCGAAATGTGGCGAATATCGGGCTTTCATGTGATTATGGGAGATCTTCCAGGGCAAGGGATGACGACAAGATCACGCCGTGGACATATCGATGCCTTTGATGAATACATATATGAAGTAAAAGATTGGATCCAAGCTGCTTATCGTTATGAGCTGCCGGTTTTCTTGCTTGGACATAGCATGGGGGGATTAATTTCAATCCGTCTCTTGCAAGAAGAACATCTTAATCTTGCGGGTGTTATCTTATCGTCTCCATGCCTTGGATTAGTAAAAACGCCATCGAAATTTTTAAATATGATATCTTTCGGCCTGAATGTGATTTATCCATCGTTAAGGATGAATTCTGGCTTGACTGTGCAAATGGCAACAAGAAATCTTGATGTCCAAGAAGCTGATTCCAATGACACTCTCTATGTGACAAAGGTTTCGATCAGATGGTACCGCGAGCTTACAGCCGCAATGAAGCTGGCGTTTGAAAATTTGGAAAAAGTACAGGATCTCCCCATGCTTTTGATGCAAGGCGGGGATGATAAAATTGTCAAGAATGCTTCGGTAAAAGAATGGTTTAACCGGGCGCCATTATCGGAGAAAAGATTTAAAGAATGGGCGAAATGTTACCATGAGATCTTTAATGAGCCTGAAAGAGAAGAAGTATTTGAATATGCAAAAGACTTTGTGAATAGCCAATTAAAATCTATTGGTTATATTGTGTAATTGAAAGAACATGAAAAGGCGGTTTCGCTGTTTTCTCAAAGAATGAGGTGTAGGAATGTCTTTTAACATGCTGCCTATTAGCTTAATGGCGAAAGTTTATCACAAAATTTTCCCTGCGGTCCATCAAGAACTTTCCTACTGGAAAAATCGTGCGAATCAAATTCCGAATCCTGAATTGCGTAAGCAGGCATTGGCCAGTATCGCCGGTAAAACCTTTCATTGTGAAGGTGGAGCCATTCTTGCTTTAATGGCAAATAAGCATTATAAAGAGGCCGTAAAATTTATTGTTGCCTATCAAACCATTAGTGATTATTTAGATAATTTATGTGATCGAAGCACTTCACTAGATCCTGAAGATTTTTCTCTTTTACATGAATCAATGGCAGATTGCTTATCATTGAACCGTGATAAGAAAAATTATTACCGGCTTCGTGAAGATCATGATGATGACAACTATTTAAACGA
>DATFAH010000492.1:0-3436 GCA_035254805.1 Caryophanales bacterium
TACTAACTTGTTGATAACTTTAATTAAGTTTATTGCCGTCTAGCTCAAGCGCCTATCGACTAGCGTACTTCGGGCCATCTCCCTACGATAAGTCAACATCGATTCACCTTTCGGTTCATCGTGTTTCCTTTATCTAAAAGCCTGAGCCCCTCCAGTTTGTACGTCGATTCCTGAGGCGCTTGCGTTTTTCTTTTTTAGATCAGACGAGTTCTTCCAATATAGTCAAAATTGAACTTGGTGTATTCTAAACAATATGGTTAAAAAGGCTTATTTTGACGGAAAATGTTCTGTTTGAAAAGAAACTGTAATATTTTTTCCACGCTTTTTGTCGTTTTATGATGTTATAATAAATTAGCGCGTAAAAAAACTGCACAGATTGTCATTAAAATTTGTAAAGCGCAGAATAATGTCGAATGAAATGATGACGAAAACTAAACTATTAGGTGGTATATATGATTGAAATGCATGAGGTATATAAGAAATATCCAAATGGTGTTACCGCCATTAATGGGATAGATGTTCGAATTAATCAAGGTGAATTCGTTTATGTGGTTGGACCAAGTGGTGCCGGGAAATCAACCTTTATTAAAATGATGTATCGTGAAGAGGTGCCAACTTCAGGCAGTATTATGATGAATGGGGTAAATCTAGCAAAATTAAAATTGAAAAAAGTTCCGCTTTTTAGAAGGAATCTTGGTGTTGTTTTCCAAGATTTTAAACTTTTGCCATCATTGACCGTTTTTGAAAATGTTGCGTTTGCGCTGGAGGTTATTGAAGCCTCTCCAAAGGTAATTAAAAAACGAGTCATGGAAGTTCTCGATCTTGTCAATTTAAAGCATAAAGCAAGAATGCTTCCGACAGAACTCTCAGGCGGGGAGCAGCAGCGTGTATCGATTGCCCGCTCTATTGTCAACTCTCCGAAAATCGTCATTGCGGATGAGCCAACAGGTAACCTTGACCCTGAAACATCATGGGAAATTATGAATATTTTTGAAGAGATTAATACAAGAGGTACAACCATTGTTATGGCAACCCATAACAAAGAAATAGTCAACACGATTAAACATCGCGTCATTGCCATTGAAAGTGGAAAAATTGTGCGTGATGAGCAGCGAGGTGATTACGGTTATGAAAGCTAGAACTCTCGGCCGTCATGCGCGTGAAAGTTTGAAAAGCATAGGCAGAAATGGATGGATGACATTTGCTTCTGTAGGTGCGGTAACGGTTACGTTAATACTTGTCGGTGTCTTTTTCGTTATTATGATGAATCTCAATAAAGTGGCACAAACCATTGAAGAGGACGTGGAAATCCGCGTGCACATCGATGTGGCTGCAAACAAGCAGGACCAAGAAAGTTTAAAGAAACAGATTGAATCCATTTCTGAGGTCAAAAGCGTTAAGTATTCTTCCAAGGAAAAAGAATTGAGTAACCTTATCACTAGTCTTGGTGAAGAAGGAAAAGCCTTTAAGCTTTTTGAACAGGACAATCCTTTAAACGATGTATTTATCGTAAAAACGAAAAAACCAACAGATACGATGGAAGCTGCAAAGAAAATTGGAAAAATGAATTATGCTTCAAAAGTTAAGTATGGACAAGGCCAAGTAGAGAAATTATTCAAATTTATTAAAGCAAGCCGAAATGTCGGGGTTGTTTTAATTATTGGTCTTTTGTTCACAGCTGTCTTCCTAATCTCTAATACCATTAAAATTACGATTGTTGCACGTCGAAGAGAAATCAAGATTATGAGATTAGTAGGTGCTACAAACTGGTTTATTCGCTGGCCATTCTTTTTGGAAGGCTTGTGGCTCGGGATTTTAGGGTCGATTTTACCAATTATCCTGATCTGGATTGCTTATAGTAATGTGTATGATTATATTGCACCACGTCTAAAAGGTAATTTTATCCAAATACTTCCGGTTGATCCATTCATGTATCAGATCAGTGGTATCCTCATTTTAATGGGGGTATTGATCGGGGTATGGGGAAGTGTTATGTCCGTTCGAAAATTCTTGAAGATTTAGTGGTCTGAGAAGAGCTTTTATGAAAAGCTCTTCCAGGTTTTATACATATAGAAAGGAGAAAATCCGAATTGAGAAAATCATTGATACCTGTAACAGTAGCAACCGTTTTAGGAGTCGGGAGTCTATTTGGAGGATTCTCCGTTTATTCAGAAGCGGCTTCCATCTCAAGTTTAAAAAGTCAAAAAAACCAGATTGAAGATAAAAAATCTGACATAGAGTCTACCATTGATGATGCGAATAAAAAAATTGAAAACATTGAAGGCCAACAGGCAAATGTTCGGCAGGATATGAAGCGAATTGACTTGGCCATCGGTGATACCAATACAAAAATTCGTGAAAAGAATGCTAAAATTACAGATACAAAAGCAGAGATTACCAAGCTTCAGGCTGATATTAAAGTCATTGAAGAACGGATTCAAAAAAGAAATGAGCTGTTAAAGGATCGGGCTCGTAATTTTCAAGAAAACGGTGGTGTGGTCAACTATCTTGATGTGTTGATGGGTTCTTCCAGCTTTAGCGATTTTATCGACCGAGCGAATGCCGTTGCCACCATCATGGAAGCCGACCAAGGTATTTTAAAACAGGCAGAGGCCGATAAGATCGAGCTTGATCAAAAACAAGCCGAAGTTCAAAAGAGCCTTGCTAGCCTGCAAAAAATGCTTAGTGATTTAAAAGCCATGCAAGGACAATTGAATGCGCAAAATGCTGAAAAGGGTAAGCTACTCGGTTCGCTTGAAGCGCAGGCGCAAAAGATTCAAGAGGACAAGATGAGCATGGAGGAGCAAGCTAAAGTGTATGCTGCACAGGCATCAGCGATCCAAAAAGCGATTAAAGTCGAGCAGGAACGCCAGGCAGAATTGCAAAGACAACAGCAAGCAGCACCATCTGGAGGAGGCAGTGGAAGTACACCATTCATCTCTAGCGGTAATTTTACAAGACCTGCATCTGGTTTCATCAGTTCCACATACGGTGCCCGCTGGGGTGAATTCCATTACGGGGTGGATATCGCAAACCGTGGCGCTAATGTACCTATCTTAGCAGCAGCCACTGGTGTTGTAGCTGTATCCCATTATTCAGATAGCTATGGAAATGTCGTTTATCTTACCCATTCTATTAATGGGAAAATTTATACAACGGTTTATGCACATATGCAAGTTCGGATGGTTTCAGAGGGACAAGTTGTCACAAAAGGCCAGCAAATTGGAATCATGGGCAGCACTGGGGAATCCACAGGCCAACATTTACATTTTGAATTGTATAATGGCGCCTGGGCATACCATTCAGCAATCAATCCAATGGGGATTATACCATTTTAATAATGTATTGTAATGGAAGAGTCATAGACTCTTCCATTTTTTGTCGTTTAGGAAATTATAAAATATTAACTTGTTGATAACTTTAATTAAGTTTATTG
>DATFAH010000493.1:0-5245 GCA_035254805.1 Caryophanales bacterium
AAATAAACATAGAAGATTTAGATAATGATTGGATGAATATTGTAAAAGAGGCAATGCTTTCTGGTGTTTCTAAAGAACAATTTCGGGAATTTCTTGAGTTTAATAAATGGCGAGTAAATCAAAATAATAAGAATTGAGACATGCTAATCAGCTTGTCTTTTTTTCTTGGAAGATATTTTTTAAAAAGTTTTTTGTAAATTCGACCATAAATTCAATAAAATATACAAAATTTAGCACCTAAATCTATTTATTTCTAAATAATTAAACGAAATTTTGTAAATTTTTAGGGTAAATTGTTCGAAAAAATTGTTCGCAAAATTCTTTCAATAGACAAAAAACAACACCGTAATCATAAAATACTATTTATAATGGACTTTGTGGCAATGCTTAAGTAGGAGCTTTTTTACAGAAAAAGGCAAACTTATTGAAAAATAGGGACGCAAAGCTTCGGGTCTACTGCATTTAAATGCAATGATAGCCGGGCTGCTCTGGGGTACAAATGTATTTTAGGGGTGGGATCTTGGTGAATAGAAAGATGGAAGACATGGATGTTGAATGGATGGAACTAATTTTAGAAGCAATTAAAATAGGAATAACAAAAGAAACAGTTCGAGATTTTCTTAACCAAAAGAGTTGTTTAATTAAAAACCATTAGTTAAGTAAAAAAGTATTCCACCTATATTTTAGGAGGAATACTTTTTTATTAATGCCCGATTCGCGGTAATATTAAAATTTCGACCCGTCTATTTCGTGCCTTTCCTTCAGATGTGTTGTTTGAAGCTACTGGCTGAAATTCTCCAAAGCCTTTCGCACTAAACCATCGTGGATCTAGTTTCGGGTTATCTAAGATTATTTTCATAAAGCTGACAGCCCGCATAACACTAAGCTCCCAGTTTGAATCATATCGTGAGTTCCTGATTGGAACATTATCTGTATGTCCGCTTATAATAATATTTCTTGGTGGATCCATAACCAATAAATTTGCGATTTCATTTGCTGTTTTTAGATCTTCACTTCGAACATCGGCGCTCCCTGAGTCAAATAAAACATTGTCTCTAATCGTGACAAGCAGCCCTTCATCGGTCAAAGAGGATTGCAGCTTATTGGAAAGATTATTTTTTTGAATATAGGCATTCACTTTTCCCTGGAGTTCTTTGAGTTCTTTTCGATCCTTTTCCAAAGCAATTTTTTCTTCTTCCTTTTTTTTCACTTTTGCAGGATCTTCTACTTGAAATTCTGATCTTTTTTCATCTTTCTTTCGAATATCTGGTGCATCTATATTTCCTTGTGGTTCAGGTGAATTAAAATTCAACAAGCCTGTCCCGCCAGAAAACATTTCATTAAACGATTTGGATAAGAGCTGAAACTTTTGCGCATCTACGGAGCTCATTGCAAACATGACAACAAATAGCGCTAATAATAAAGTTAAAATATCAGCATACGGAACGAGCCATGATTCATCCATATGTTCTTGTTCACGGTGCTTTTTCCTACGCCTACTCATCCTTATTCACAACGCTTTCCACGAGGAATTTATTCCTTTCACCAGCCGGTAAATAGGAGGCTAGTTTTTGTTCAATTACCCTCGGGGCTTCCCCTTCAAGAATTGACAGGATCCCTTCAATCATCATTTGTTTAAGGATTATTTCCTGCTTGGATTTTCGTTTTAGTTTGTTTGCAAATGGATGCCAAAGCACATAACCAGTAAATATCCCGAGAAGTGTGGCCACAAATGCAGCAGAAATGGCACGGCCAAGTTCATCGGTATTATCCATATTGCTTAATGCAGCAATCAATCCAAGTACGGCCCCTAACACCCCAAGAGTAGGAGCATAAGTACCTGCCTGTGAAAAAATGGCTGCACCTGAAAGATGACGGTCCTCCATGGCATCAATTTCTTCTGAAAGGACGTCCCTAATGTAATCAGCACTTTGTCCATCAACTGCTAGAGATAACCCATTTCTTAAAAAGGCATCATTGATTTCACCTGTTTTTGCTTCTAATGCCAGTAAGCCTTCTTTCCTGGCAAGCTGCGCCCATTCAGAAAACATTTGAATAAGCACACTTGGATCTAACAATTTTTGCTCCTTAAAAAGAACACCAAAAAGCTTCGGAACTCTTTTTATCTCATTTGAAGGGAAAGCAATTGTAACAGCTGCAATGGTTCCTAAAATAATGATCAATATTGCCGCTGGATTTGCTAATGCCATCAAAGGTACACCTTTAAAAAACATTCCAACCCCAATTGCAATCAGCCCAAGTAAAATTCCAATTATCGACGTTTTATCCATTTCTCTCTCACCCATCTTGTTGAATCTATCAATTTTCTATATATCTCAAAAAAATAATTACTTTCCCTTTATTTCGACATAATTCTATAATTCTTTAGGGTTTGGAGGAATTTCCATAAATGAAATGTGACCATTTCATTCGACAATTTTTAAAAATAAGGTAAATTTAAAAACAGAAATGGGGGAAATTGAAATGAGTCAAGATCTCTTGAAAAGGGTTCGTGCAGAATTTTTTGCTAAGAGATGTTAAAAAAAAGAAAGGGGTCTGACGCATTTTCAGCAGGCTTTGTAGGTTCGATTTTGCTATCTATTTTAGGATACATACTTGTTTTGGCTTTTGGTTTGAACTAAAAAAGGGCTGCTCTGCCCTTTTTTTGTAAAATTCGTTAGAATACGAACTGAATTTCATTTTATCACCGAAACACATAAACAGCCTGTGCTATATATGTCCAATCATCTTCGGATCCCGGATGATCCCTGGTTCCCCTGGCCGCCAATCGGCTGGAATTCCCTTTCCTGTTTTTTTCGCCTCTTGAAGTCCTTTCAATAAACGAACATGTTCTAAAAGATTTCTTCCCACCTCTTTTGGATATATAAATTTTGCTGAAATGATTTGATCTGGATTGATGAAGAACGATGCCCTAAAAGCGGCTCCTGTCCTGTCATCCAGCACACGATAGGCCCGGCTGATTTCTTGTGTTCGGTCACTTATCATGGGGAATTTCACATCTTTTAGGGACGGCGATGTTTCCAAAAACATTTTATGTGAAAAAACACTATCTGTACTAATTGCTAAAACCTCTGTATTTAATGACTGGAATTCCTTATAAACAGCGGCGACCGCCGCTAATTCTGTCGGTCAAACAAAGGTAAAATCACTTGGATAAAAGAATAGCAATACCCATTTTCCTTTAAAGTCAGTTAAATTTACTTTCTCTATTCTTGTATTGGTGATGCTCTTTGCAGTAAACAACGGAGCATGATCATCCCGGGTTGCATAATAAAAGGATGGACATGCTGCTAAGTCACTAACATATAATTCACTGGACATGTATAATACCTCCTTCATGTTTTCCCTAATATCTCTATGAAACCAGCATTTGAAAGGCTCGTAATAATTCACCCATTTTTGGGGAATTATACATTAGAAAACGAAAGGAGTGTTGGACTTGGGACGCGGTGAACATTTCAATCATAAAAACAAGAACCATCCTGGCAATTTCCCAGAAAACAGTGTGATGAAAAGACAAACAACAGAAGCACAAGAAGATGAAGAACTACTTGTTACCCAAGAGGCTTTTAAAAATAGAGTCGAGGAAGAAAAATAAGGCGTGGAGTGCACCACGCCTGGTTTTTTATATAATTAGTGCTTGTTAAAAGGGGTGGGATTCTACATAGATGTATCGGGTTTCTACACAAACAGTGCTCTTTTCTACAAACTATTTTAATGTACTACTTCCATTGCAAAATCAACCGTTTTCAACCATTCGGCCGCTTTTTCAATATCCTTCGAGAATATCCGATCCTGCGTAATAGAAGGAACTACTTCTCTTCCTTTTTCATAAAACTTCCTTGTTTGAGTGGCCATTTTTCCAACTCCGCGGATTTCAACAGCCTGCATTGCACAAATCAACTCAATAGAAAGAACCCTTCTTACATTTTGAACGATTTGGTAAGCATGTCTTGCTGCGATTGTTCCCATGCTTACATGATCCTCTTGATTAGCGGATGAAGGAATAGAATCAACACTTGCTGGATGAGCTAATGTTTTATTTTCTGAAACAAGAGCAGCTGCTGCATATTGCATGATCATCGCACCAGACTGAAGACCAGGTTCTGGGCTTAAAAATGCCGGTAAATCATTGAGCTGCGGATTTACGAGCCGCTCAATGCGTCTTTCCGAAATATTCGCTAATTCCGCTACGGCAATTTTCATGAAATCCATCGCGAAGGCAATTGGCTGGCCATGGAAATTTCCACCTGAAATGACTTTCTCTCCATCATTAAAAATTAATGGATTGTCTGTAGCGGCATTGATTTCAATTTCTAATTTTTCTTTTACATAATCAAGTGCTTGCCAGGAAGCACCATGAACCTGAGGGATACAACGTAATGAATAAGCATCCTGAACTCTTAGTTCACCTTGTATGGTTGTCAAAAGACTATCACTTAAATAATCGCGAATTCTTCTTGCTGTATCAATTTGCTGTTGGTAGCCTCTTGCCAAGTGAACCTCTTCTGCAAAAGCATCCATAATCCCATTCAAACCTTCGATGGTTAAGGAAGCAATCAATTCGCTTTCATATGCTAGCTGTTCGGCTTCTAAATAGCCGACAACTCCCATGGCTGTCATGGCTTGGGTACCATTAATAAGTGCCAGACCTTCCTTTGCCTCTAATGTTAAAGGACAAATTCCTTCTTTCTGAAGAGCTTGGGCTGCATCCACTCGATTTCCTTTGTAAAATACTTCTCCCTCGCCAACCAATACTAAAGCTTGATGGGAAAGTGGAGCCAAATCCCCACTTGCACCTAATGAACCCTGCTGTGGAATAACTGGAATGATATCCTTATTTAAAAGCTCAAGAAGTCTTTCGATCACGATTGGGCGGGCACCCGAAAATCCTTTCAAAAGGGCATTCGCACGCAATAATAGCATGGCACGTGACACGATTTCAGGGAATGGCTCTCCAACTCCACATGCATGAGAGCGAATCAAATTCAATTGAAGATCCCTTACATGTTCCTTATCGATTAAAACATCACTAAACTTTCCAAAACCCGTATTGATTCCATAAACCACTTTTTGCTCAGAAACAATCCTTTCCACTGCTTCCCTGCTTTTTTGCACAGCCTCCATACTTTTCTGTGAAGCAATAACCATTTCCTTATTTAATAAAACCTTCTTAACCTCTTTTAATGTTAAATTTTGACCTGTTAACATCACCATATTTCTC
>DATFAH010000494.1:0-4413 GCA_035254805.1 Caryophanales bacterium
AGAATGGGAAAACTTAAAGCTTTAAGGGATAGTGGACAAATATCAAAAGAAAAGTTTAAAAATAGAAAGATTGCTTTGTTTTCAAAATAATATCAACTATTAGCTTCAATAATGCAAGCGTACATTTCTTAGCTATGTACAAGAAAATGGCCAGATGCACTTTTCTTACTTTTGCAGTACCCCCAGGGGATAGGATACGTAAAATTATTGTATTTTATTTATTAAAATGCTAAATTGTATAATAAAAAACTAATGACGCACGTTGAGTGCGGCTCGCTATTAATGTTGAAATAGTATTTGGATTAATAATGAGTAAAGAGATAAAAGCGATTCAGAGTCCGATTTCGATTAAAGAATTGGGCTCTTTTAGTATCATCTTGCACATTCTGTAGATAATCTCTCAAACTAATTTAATAACCCAGAGTTTTATAAGGCACAAGCAAAAAGGTTTTCTACACACGGAATACCGAGTAGGATTCAATGCGCAAATGATGATCAAGACTCTCTGATTTTGCCGCGTGGATGTTTGAGAGAATTAAAAGATTTTCTTGCAGGACAATCAATCAACGTTGATATTGTGGATCATCAATATGAAGGTAAGAGCGTTGATGTGAGTTTTCATGGGACTTTATTGTCGCAACAAGATGAGGTTATAAATACATTATTAGGAGATAATCTAGGCACTTTGTCCGCGACTACTGGATTTGGAAAAACAGTTGTTGCCACAGCCATTATTGCAGCGAGAAAGGTGAATACACTCGTAATAGTGCATCGTAATCAATTAATGAAGCAATGGGTAGAGCGGCTTTCGGAATTTTTGAATATACCACGAGGTGAAATTGGACAAATTGGTGGAGGGAAAAATAAGATAACTGGAAAGGTAGATGTCGCAACGATACAAAGTTTGAATTACGGAGGCCAGTTAAAATCTTTTATAACCCAATATGGACAAATCATTGTGGATGAATGCCATATTATTTCAGCTATCACGTTTGAAAATGTGTTAAAAAAAGTCCGCCCAAAATATGTATTGGGGCTGACCGCTACACCCAAACGGAAGGATGGAATGCACCCAATTATTACGATGCAATGTGGACCTATTCGTTATAAAATTGATGCAAAAAGTCAAGCGAAAATTCGTCCGTTTGGTCATGTGTTAATGATGAAAGAGACTAAGTTTATTACGAAGAAAACCGAATTCCATGAGGTTTACGAGGAACTCGTATTAGATTCAAACAGGAACCTTCAAATATTTAACGATGTCTTACAGTCACTAGAAAAGGGCCGATCCCCAATAATATTAACGGAACGTCTTGAACATCTGGAAATATTGAAAAATCAATTCAAAGGATTTGCTAAAAACATTATTGTGTTATCGGGAAACATGAAGAAAAAGGATCAAAAAAGAGAGCTTGAACGTCTATCAGCTATTCCAAAGGATGAGGAGAGGTTAGTGATTGCAACTGGAAAATTTATCGGAGAAGGCTTTGATGATCCTCGATTGGATACCTTATTCCTAACAATGCCAATATCTTGGAAAGGAACCCTACAACAGTATGTTGGCCGCCTTCATCGTCATTACCATAGCAAACAAGAGGTCCAAGTTTATGATTATGTAGACGTAAAAGTTCCGGTATTAAAGGCGATGTTTGAAAAAAGGTTAGTCGGGTATAAATCGATGGGATATATAAATGGTGATGCTGAAAACGTGTCGGAGCAGATGAGGTTATTCTAATCGGATTGTGTTATGCACCGAATTTATTTGATATAATTTAATTGAGGTGATGTTCAGTGAATTCTTTAAGTGAGCATGCAAAAAAAGAACTTATTGATGCTCCTGTAAGGTAGAGAATCAGGAGTCTTCCTAATAAATGGGAAGTTGTTTTCGATTGAAGTGGAAAATGATAACGAGGAAATACGTGAGGATTTTAGTGATAATTTATTTAAAGAAATTGAAGAATACCCTGAACTGAAAGCTTCTTTATCACGATATTTAGACAATCCAGATATGAAAAGTTATTCTGGAAGTGAGTTGAAATCTAAACGTAATGAAAAAAGAAAATAGCAATCAATATAAAGTGCTTTTTACAGAAGAATTTGAATTGTGTTTAGATAAAATTCAACAGTTTTTTTCTGAACAAGGGGAAGGCACTCTAGAATGGTGGTTTTCAAAGGAAGATGAAATAATTGATTATATTGAATCAAATCTCTCTCAAAGCCCTTAAATGGATTTAGCTGTTGAGAGTGGGAGTTTTAGAGGACTTAGGAGAATAACCTACGGAAATAATCTGAGAAAAGCCACTAAAAATATAGCAACCCGGATTTTAAAAAGGATAGGATTTAATGAGTGTGTAGTGTCAACATATCTTGTTGACAAATAATTGGAACACCTAAATAAATTTCGATGAAGATTGTAAATTAATACTCAATGAAGTCATAACTGTTGTTGCACAGAATGTTTTTGCAGTGTGGGTACCTTGATTTCTTTCATACATCTCGTGAACAGCCTGATATTTTTGAAAAAAATGGACTGGAATAAGAAGAATGTGATAAAGTTTAATGATAAAAATGGATTGCTTTTTACTGAAGCCACTATAGTATTTGGAGATGGAAGTATTTATGAATAAGATAATGATAGACTCATATAAATTAGACAGAATTTCGACTAGAATGGCCAAAAATTTCGGAACAATTCCTAAAGGACAGGAAGACCGTTATGCATATATCCTTTCTGCAATGGAAGGAAACTTAATGAAGCTCCATCGTCAAGATCCTAATCGCTCAGGACGACGAGCATTAACCGCCATTCAAATGGCACTGCTTACCGTTGATGGATATATCAAACAAGTTGAGTACGACTTCAGTAGTCATGCTATACCGGAAAATCAGGCTTTATTGCATGGGCTTCTTATGAGTTTTGACCCTTTTACCAATAGAGAAGTACGTGGAGTCGTAATGGAAGAGACTAATTCTTTTGATGCCAATAAATACTTTGAGATCCCAATTAAGTGCTTGTTAAGGATTGAAAAGTCCATTAAACTTTGGACTAATGATTTAGGTCCTAATGGTTATTTTACTTTTATCGAGAATCATATGGGACATATGATTGAGCGGGATGATAAAATGAATTTTGCCATTTTAGCCGAAGAAAGGAAGATTTAATTGGGGTTACAAATGGACGGAAATTGCAAAAAAATTTGATAATTGATGGATAAAATCTTTATTAACAAAAATAGGCAGTTAAGTATTTACCTGAATCCGTGATAAAAATTAATTATATTGATTAATTTTGAGTATTTGTCGGAATGCCGTTTTTGTCTACTGCGATTCGTTCAACGGGTGGGAGATTATTGGAAAAAAGGTCAGTCTCGTATTGCATTAAAGCAATCGATACTGACCTTTTTCTATAGATCAATAATCAATTCCATGTATACAGTTTTCATACGTCCACTGAATTATTTTTTCATCATTACTTGATTCGTAGAATTCTGAGAGTAGGCTATTCCAATGCTCCAATTGTTTTTCATTAATATTGACTACACCTATACCATTCAACATCATAATTGTATTTGCTGAAACAATTGCTGTTCGTTTATTTCCGTCCCAAAATAGCTGTGCCCTCATAGCAAAATACATGTATTTCAATGCTTTATATGTATCGGACATGTTACTATTCATAATCTCTTCGATTGTAGCTCTAACTTCTGACTCAATTGGAACGGTAGGTGTATAATCAACACCATGTATTCCTACATTTCCAGTCCGTAAAACGCCCCATTCAAGGGATTCGTTATAGGAAATAAAACTATTCATTTTACATGCTATTTCTAGATTAAATTTACTATTATGAGGAAGTTTCAATACATATTGATACGCATTTTTAAGGTTGAGGATGACTTGTATATCATCCATTGGTACCCCACTGACACTCATACCTTCAACGATTGTTTTTGTTTGTGGAAAGGTTGTATTGACATTCTCTAGACGGGAAGCCGAATGAATTAGTGCGACAACATTCTTTTTCAATAAAAATCTTGATTCTCGATCGCCGAGGCTGTATTTATTTTTGAAACTCAAAAAAAAACCCTCCCTCCAAAATTTCGCTCAATCCCATAAACCAAATTTTTCTATATTGCAAATTGTATCATATGTAACCGAAAAATTATACTACCCTACTCCTAATCAGCAATGGAAAGCCTGTAAAAGTATGGACTCATGATTTTTTGGGAAGAAGTTCGAGAGGGTTTTTCCTTCAATTTTTCGCAGCTAGATGTTCGCTGGTTTCCACAATGAAGCCCTTAAATAAGGGGTCCTACCAACAAAAAGCGCTTATCTTAACCAGTCATAATGGATGACTTTACAGTATTCAATGTAAAGTTATCCATTTTTTTGTTTCTTTCAAGACTATTTAAC
>DATFAH010000495.1:0-3085 GCA_035254805.1 Caryophanales bacterium
TTGCTTATTTCTCCATTTTTGGTTCAAAATATGTAAGATTGTGTTTCATTATGTGGATGTGCTGTGTTGTATAAAACTTGTGCCATATTTGCTTTCATTACCAAAAAAGATGATTGAAAAAAATCAGGCTGTCTCCATCGAGGTGTTTAATGACCAAGAAGTTTTGGGACGGACATTTTTAGAAAATTTCTCTTCTGAACTTTGATTATTAAAGAAAAACAGGAAATAATAAGATTGTGTATAAATTGGAGATGACTCACAAAGGGCCGAGAACCTATATCTCGGTTTTTTTTTTACAATGAAATCAATAATGGTACAATTAATATAATTACATAGTACCCTGAGAGGAATGATGTTTGTGTTAAATAGAGACAATACAGTGATTGGCTTTATTGGAATTGGTGTAATGGGTAAAAGTATGGCAGGGCATTTATTATCCACTGGCTACCCGTTGATCGTTTATACTAGAACGAAGGAAAAAGCAGTAGAATTAATCAATCAAGGTGCTGAGTTTGTTGAAACTCCAAAGGGATTGGCAGAAAAGGCAAATGTTATTTTTACGATCGTCGGTTACCCTTATGATGTTGAGGAAATCTATTTTGGAGAAAATGGACTTATTTCTAATGGGAAAAAAGGCAGTTATTTGATTGATATGACTACATCTGCGCCTACACTTGCCATAAGGATATTTGAAGAGGCTAAAAAGATGGGAATTCACGCGATTGATGCACCCGTCTCAGGTGGAGATATTGGGGCAAAAAATGCTAGTCTTTCAATCATGGTAGGTGGAGAAAAAGATGCTTTTGAAGAAATGTTACCACTGTTTCAAAAATTAGGCTCTAATATCGTCTATCAAGGCAAAGCTGGATCTGGACAGCATACAAAAATGTGTAACCAAATTGCCATTGCCTCAAACATGATTGGGGTGGCAGAAGCGATTATTTATGCCGAAAAAGCTGGTCTGGACCCTGAAACGGTGTTAAAAAGCATCTCTACTGGAGCTGCCGGCAGCTGGTCATTGAGCAACTTAGTACCAAGAATGCTAAGAGGTGATTTCGAACCTGGATTTTATATAAAACATTTTATTAAGGATATGAAAATCGCCATTGAAGAAGCAAAAAATATGGGTATGGATGCGCCGGGATTAGCATTGGCTGAGTCTATTTATCAGCAATTAGCTGAAAAAGGAGAAGAAAACAGCGGCACACAAGCCATTTATAAATACTGGAATTAATTACTTTAAAGGGCTTTCGAATAAATTTCTCCCCATTTTTAAAAACTAATGTAGAAAATTGATGGGAGGAATTTTTATGGCAAAGAAAACAAAAAAGAATGATCCACAACAAAAAAATAAAAAAGGTTTTGATTCGGCAGTTCTAAATGAGGAATTTGCCCACGAATTTGGGGCAGCTGCAGCAAACAAAATCCATCATGATAAAGCAAAAAAAGAAAAGGCTCCAAAAAAAAACGGAAAATATAATGGATAAAAACTTTTACCCTCACTTTTAAATTTAGTGAGGGTAAAAAAATATCGATTATTTCATTAGTTTCCTAAGAAAACGCTCAATCCGATTTAGACCTTCCTCTAAAAGCTCGAGAGAACAAGCATAGGATAAGCGGAAATAGCCTTCACCATACTGTGAAAAAGCACTTCCTGGTACTACAGCTACCTTTTCTTCCTCCACTAACTTAATGGCAAAATCAAAGCTATTTAAGGGAATCGCCTCTGGAATGTGCACGAAGAAATAAAATGCCCCATCCGGCTTAATGACTGGAAGCCCCATTTCGGTAAATCGTCGATAAACAAGATTACGCCTTTTTTCATATTCCCTTTTCATTGGAATTGCATCATCAATACCAACAGTTAAAGCTTCAAATGCAGCTTTTTGGGCAATTGAATTGGCACAAGAAACATTGTATTGATGCACTTTTAAAATATGTTTTGTTAAATGTTCAGGTGCAAATAGGAAGCCAATTCGCCAGCCTGTCATCGAATGACTTTTGGATAATCCATTAATCAAAATCGTTTTTTCTCTTAAAAAAGCGGCAATGGAGTGATGAGATTTATCGTAAACAAGTTCACTATAGATTTCATCTGCGAGAATAAAGATATCTTTGCTATTTACTAATTCGGCAATTTCCTCTAATTCAGTCTCTGTCAGGCTAACGCCCGTTGGATTTGAGGGATAGGGTAAAACGATGCAACGTGTTTTTTCGGTTATGTATTGACTGATAATATCCGCCGTAAAACGGAAGTGGTTATGGCGAATATCTGCATATACTGGTTTGGCACCGCAAAGTCGAATGAGCGGCTCATAGCCAGGATAGACGGGGCCAGGCAAAATTACTTCATTTCCTTCAGAAAGGATTGTTCGAAAGGCAATATCAATAGCTTCACTGGCACCCACTGTGACAATGATTTCGTTATCAGGGTTATACTGTAAATGGTATTTATTTTTAACAAAATCACTGGCAGCCTTTCTTAGGTCCAAATATCCTGCATTATGCGTGTAGGTTGTAAAATTATCCTCAATTGCATGAATTCCAGCATTTTTAACATGATCAGGGGTTGGGAAATCTGGTTGGCCAATCGTTAAAGAAATCATATCCTCTGTGTGAGCAACCATATTAAAAAACCTACGGATTCCTGATATTTCAATTTCTTTTACTCTTTGATTAATTAAATGTTCCACCTTATTGCTTCATCCTTCCTTACAACCTTTGTCAAATTAATTATTTTGATTATAGAATGGTTTATCTATTTATTCTACCATTTTAAATTACCCTACCAAAAAATAAAAAATGACCCGATTTCTATCAGGTCATTTTAATGGGGGAAAAGTATACTATTAGATATTAATAACCGTAGTCCCAATCGATTTCATCATCAAACCATATGGCAGGAGAAACAGTTCCGAAATTGATAATTTTATTTTCAATATTACATGTACAACGATCACAGCCACATTGTTCTTTGATTTCTTCAAAAACAGTTTTCTCTACATTTTCAATAAATGTGATGGCCTCTTCTTGAAAAAGAATAGCTGTTCCTTTCATGATAATACACCTCTTTAATTTTTTATTA
>DATFAH010000496.1:0-2117 GCA_035254805.1 Caryophanales bacterium
AAAAACTTGAAAAATTAAATGCTTTTAATATATTTTCTTCTGTTGGAAAGACAATGTCTGATGGAATTTCCAAGACATCAGAGAAAATCCTAAATTCGATAGCAAATTGATCCGTCGAGTGCGGCTACCTAATGGGTGCCGCTCTTTTCTATTTTCATTGAATCTTAATCCGCACACTGATATAATCAAAAATAGTGTACATGGGCCAGTAATAGTAGGAGTGAACGACATGAACAAAGAAGAAAAACTAAAAAGACAAGCGAAAATAAGGAATTTTTCCATTATTGCTCATATTGACCACGGAAAGTCTACATTGGCTGACCGTATTTTGGAAAAAACGAATGCATTAACATCGCGTGAAATGAAAGACCAGCTGCTAGATTCAATGGATCTTGAACGTGAACGCGGGATTACGATAAAGTTAAATGCTGTTCAATTAAAATATAAAGCAAAAGATGGCGAGGAATATATTTTCCATTTAATTGATACACCGGGACATGTCGACTTTACATATGAGGTCTCTAGGAGCCTTGCTGCATGTGAAGGCGCGATTCTTGTCGTCGATGCTGCTCAGGGAATTGAAGCACAAACACTAGCAAATGTGTACCTTGCATTAGATAATGACCTCGAAATTTTGCCGGTTATTAATAAAATTGACTTGCCAAGTGCTGAGCCGGAGAGGGTTCGTAATGAAATTGAAGAGGTTATTGGTTTAGATGCATCAGGAGCAGTTCTTGCATCTGCTAAGGCTGGAATTGGAATAGAGGACATTCTTGAACAGGTAGTTGAAACAATACCAGCTCCATCAGGTGATCCAGATGGCCCGCTAAAGGCGCTTATTTTTGATTCCTTGTATGACGCCTATCGTGGTGTTGTTGCCTATATTCGGGTTGTGGAAGGCTCCGTCAAAGTTGGCGACAAAATCAAAATGATGGCAACAGGTGCTGAATTTGAGGTAAACGAAGTTGGCGTTTTCACACCAAAAGCAACACAACTTAAAGAATTAACTGTCGGTGATGTTGGTTTCTTATCTGCCTCCATTAAAAATGTTGGCGATACCCGTGTTGGTGACACCATTACCAATGCCAAAAATGGGGCGACAGAGCCGCTGCCTGGTTATCGTAAGCTAAACCCAATGGTTTATTGCGGGCTTTATCCAATTGATACGGCTAAATTTAATGACCTGCGTGAAGCATTGGAAAAACTGCAGCTAAATGATGCTGCTCTTCAATTTGAACCAGAGACTTCTCAAGCATTAGGCTTTGGTTTCCGTTGTGGTTTCCTTGGTCTTCTTCATATGGAAATTATTCAAGAGCGGATCGAACGTGAATTTCATATCGATCTCATAACAACTGCTCCAAGTGTAATCTATCACGTCATTATGACAGATGGATCTGAGATCAGAGTGGATAATCCATCAGATATGCCAGATCCACAAAAAATTGACCGGGTGGAAGAGCCGTATGTAAAGGCTACCATGATGGCACCTAATGATTATGTTGGGGCAATTATGGAACTTTGTCAGCAAAAGCGCGGCAACTTTATTGATATGCAATACGTAAGTGAAAACAGGGTCACGATTGTTTATGAGATTCCATTAGCTGAAATCGTTTATGATTTCTTTGATCAATTAAAATCAAGCACTAAAGGTTATGCTTCCTTTGACTATGAGCTAATTGGGTACAAACCGTCGAAACTTGTTAAAATGGATATTTTGTTAAATGCAGAAAAAGTCGATGCACTTAGCTTCATCGTTCATAAGGATTTTGCCTATGAGCGCGGGAAAAACATTGTTGAAAAATTAAAGGAATTGATCCCAAGACAGCAATTCGAAGTGCCTGTTCAAGCCGCTATCGGTCAAAAAATTGTTGCTCGTTCCTCCATTAAAGCAATGCGTAAAAATGTTTTAGCTAAATGTTATGGCGGAGATATTTCCCGGAAACGAAAACTTCTTGAAAAGCAAAAAGAAGGTAAAAAACGTATGAAACAAGTTGGATCCGTTGAGGTACCACAGGAAGCATTTATGGCTGTATTAAAAATGGATGACAGCAACCAAAAGAAATAATATTTTAAAAGGAGGTTAGATGTTCCTGATGTTCAGGAGATTCTAGCCTCTT
>DATFAH010000497.1:0-8298 GCA_035254805.1 Caryophanales bacterium
CAAGCAGAAACTCCCACGATCTTAATCCAATGGGGTACATTTGGCCGTCAGAAAACATTGGAAGGCACATTAGCAAATATTGCGGCAAAAGCGGAGAAAGAGCAGTTTTCCAATCCATCTATTATTCTAGTCGGGAATGTCATTTCATTACGTAAGAAAATCAGCTGGTTTGAAAAAAAGCCACTTTATGGCCGCCAAATCTTGCTTGCCCGAACGGATTGCACAGAAAGTCAGCTTGCCAAGGAATTAATGGAGCAAGGAGCAGATGTGATCGAATTTCCAAAATGGAAGAAGACAGCTATTCCTGTCAATCAAGAGGCAATCGAAAAACTTCCTTCCTATCAAAAAATTCTGTTCACATCACCGGAAAGTGTGGCTGAATTTTTCAAGGTGATTTTTGAAAATAAAATTGATATCCGGAGAATTCAAGCTGATTTCTTTGGGGGCTCCGTTAAAACAATCCAATTGTTAAATGAACGTGGATTTATGGCCAATTTGGCTAATGAGATGCAGGAGACAGGGAAACTGCTGATCGTTGGGGATGACAGCTTGTTGAAAAAAGAGCTGGAATACACCTTCTATTATGGGACATTTGATAAATGGGTGACGAGTCAAAAAGAGCTTGACCGCCAGTTTTTCCCGATTTTTACTAGAATGTTAGAGGAAGCTGATGTGGACACGATGATTTTTCCATGCAAAGCAGCTGTCGAGCCTTTTTTAGCTGGATTAAAGGAATGTGGTATTGAGGCAGAAGTATTTTTAGCTAATTTACCTATTATCTGTATGGGAGAACAAACGAAGAAGGCAGTAGAGTTTGCAGGGATGAAAACAACCCAAATGCCAGAAAAATCAACAAGAGAATCGTTGATTGCTTTTTTAGCAAAAAGTACTGAAGTTGGAGCAAAATAAGATGGAAGCGGTCATTTATATTGGCCATGGAAGCCGTCGCCAAGGGGCTAACGAGAAGTTTATCGCATTCATAAATAAGGTAATGATGGAAACGAAGACTGAGATTCAAGGGTACGGATTCCTTGAACATGCCAAACCATCCATCCATGAGACAATTGAGGCCTGCATTCAAGAAGGTGCCTCCAATATCACAGTTGTTCCGATTTTACTATTACCGGGAGTTCACGCAAATGAAGATATCCCGGCTGAAATTGAAAAGGCAAAAATAGAATATCCTGATATTTCATTTTCTTACTGCCCGCCACTTGGTTCAGATGACATCCTCGTCAACATTCTCTCCGAGCGATTAATTTCGCAAGGCTTTAAAAAAAAAGCAGGGGATGAAGCCGTATTGCTCGTCGGACACGGCAGCAGGGAGCCCGAGGCGGCTCTGGAATTTCAGAAGCTTGCTGACTTTTTGGGGGAGAAAATCCGGTTTGAAGTACAAACAGCGTTCTTAACAACACCCGCTTTTTATCATGAAAAAATAGAAGAGTTACCCAATAAAAAAATCTATGTTTTGCCGCTTTTATTGTTTAGTAGTGGTTTTGCTGTCAAAATGAAAAATGAAAAGATCATCTTATGTGACCCGATTGGTTTTGATGATCAGTTAATTCCATTAATTAAAAAAAGAGCAGGAATAAGGTGAAGAAATTGACTTCCAATTATCCAATTATGTTGCGGCTTGAAGGGAAGAAGGTTGTTGTAGTAGGTGGCGGTAAAGTAGCGGAACGAAAAGTGGCCGGTCTACTCGGGACCGGTGCAACCATCGAAGTGATAAGTCCTAAACTAACCGATGAACTGGAGAAACTCGCCCAAGATGGGCAAATCCTATGGCTCCAAAAATCCTTTTCAACAGAAGATATCGATCAAGCATTAATGATTTTTGCGGTAACAAACGATTCAAATATCAATCAGTTAATTAAAAAGGCGGCTAGTGCACACCAATTGATTACGATTGCAGATGACCCCGACAACTCTGACTACCATGTTCCTGCTCAAGTAAAGCGTGGGCGTCTAACGATTGCAGTATCCACTGGAGGAGCAAGCCCCATTTTGGCTGGGACAATTACTAAGCAATTAGCACATGAATTTGACGAACAGTATGAAGAATATGTAGAATTTCTTTATTGGGCACGTCGGAAAATTTTAAATGAAGCAACCGACCCTATAAAGAAAAAACAATTACTAACCACCATTGTAAGTCCTGAATTTTTAAACAGCGATCATCGTGAAGCCGACTTTGTATCTCTTTTCCCATCGTGAAAGAGGGATTTTTATATAATAGACGGGAACTTTTTCAATAATGAAAGCATACATAGTAATAGTTTTATAATGGAGTTGATCAATTTGACTAAACCGACAGTTGACGAGGTATTGCAGCAGGGAATTCATGGGGTGAAGGAAATAAAGCCGGATGAGAAGCGCAAGTTCTTAGGGACATATAGAGAAAGGATTATTATTGCCCTTAAGAAAAATCAGGTCATGGAAAAAGAAATTTATCCTCAAGTCGAGAAAAGGATGAAGGAGAACCGTACTGCCCATCTTTTTTTGAATGGGAATATCAGCTATGAAGCACTCTCCAAATACGTGAAGATTGCCAAAAAGTATAAAATCGAACACACTATAGTCGCAAATAAGGAACATGACACGGAAATCGGACTTGTCCTTGCCATGGATCATGCGATTGATAAAGAAGAAGTTTATGTTACTGAAAAAGAGCTAGAGCCCGTAAAACCGGCAACACAAGAAAAATCATCCTTTTTTACAAAATTATTTAGAAAGGCTTTCTCTAAGAAGGAAATTTGATTTATAATAAAAGAAAGAATAGTGATTGGCACTGGGGGAGCCGAGAATTGGCTGGCTGAGATTAAGACCCGAAAAGTCTTTAGACCCTTTTACCTGATCTGGTTAGTACCAGCGTAGGGAATGTGTTGACGTATGTCTACATATGCAGATTCCGTTGTTGGAGTCTGCATTTTTGACTTCAATAATGGATTTGCTTTCGGATTCCTCCAGTGGTCAAGAACAATATTGGGGATTTTTATGCGTAAAACACAGAAATTAACGTTGAAGGCAATGTTTATTGCCATCGGCACACTAACCAGTAACGTTCTGTTTATTCCAGTTGCTGTAACGAAGCTGTTTTTGGTACAGCACTTTCTAAACGTCTTGTCAGCTGTAATCCTTGGACCATATTATGCATTAGCAGAGGCATTTGGTATTTCACTGTTAAGAAACATCATGGCAACAAAAATAAAGCGGTCTCAAAAATGTTGATCACACAATCTAAAAACTGATTTTTCAAAAATGAATCGAATGATCATTGCTATCACGTTGAAAGATTTGGTATGATCATTAATATTGATAAGAAAACTTGGCAATTGCCAAGTTTTCTTTAATAGCAGGAGGGAAAGAGATGTCACGAATTTCCATCGATCAGGTAAAACATGTTGCTAATCTAGCTCGTTTGGCGATAACGGAAGAAGAAGCGAACAAGTTTACAAAACAACTTGATGCCATTATCACATTTGCTGAGGAGTTAAATGAGTTGGATACAGAAAATGTAGAGCCTACATTCCATGTCCTTGATATGAAAAATATTTTACGTGAAGATATCCCGGAAAAAGGGTTAGAACAAGCTGAAGTTTTAAAAAATGCTCCAGAGCATCAGGATGGGCAGATTAAAGTACCAGCTACATTTTAAGTAGTAAGGAGGAGAAAGAACAAGTGAGTGTATTTGATAAAAAATTAGCAGAGCTCCATCAGCTTTTACATAAAAAAGAACTTAGTGTAACGGATCTTGTGGATGAATCCTATAAAAGAATTCAACAAGTCGATGGACAAGTTCAGGCATTTTTAACGCTGGATGAAGAACAAGCACGAGAGTCAGCTAGAAGTTTGGATAACAAGCTGACTGCGGATGAGTCTAAAGGGCTGTTATTTGGAATGCCGATCGGAATCAAGGACAACATTGTCACAAAAGGTCTGCGGACAACCTGTGCAAGTAAAATCCTTGCAAACTTTGATCCTATTTATGATGCCACCGTTATTCAGAAACTGCAAAAGGCTGAAACCATTACGATTGGAAAATTGAATATGGACGAATTTGCGATGGGATCATCGACAGAAAACTCCGGATTTCAAATGACTCGTAATCCATGGAATTTAGAAGCCGTACCAGGAGGTTCTTCAGGCGGATCAGCAGCAGCCGTTGCTGCTGGAGAGGTATTGTTTACCCTTGGTTCAGATACAGGCGGTTCAATTCGCCAGCCAGCATCTTATTGCGGAGTGGTTGGATTAAAGCCTACATATGGGCGTGTTTCCCGGTTTGGACTAGTTGCCTTTGCTTCATCATTGGATCAAATCGGCCCTCTCACAAGAACAGTTGAAGATAATGCGTATCTCCTACAGGCCATCTCAGGGTTAGATCCAATGGATTCAACATCAGCAAATATTGAAGTTCCCAATTTTGTTCAATCTTTAACAGGTGATATTAGGGACTTAAAAATTGCGGTGCCAAAAGAATACCTTGGGGAAGGCGTCAGCAAGTCAGTTCGCCAATCAGTTTTAGATGCGCTAAAGGTTCTTGAAAAGCTTGGCGCGGTTTGGGAAGAGGTTTCATTACCACACTCTAAATATGCTCTTGCCACCTACTATCTGCTTTCATCATCAGAAGCTTCAGCCAACCTTTCTCGTTTCGACGGGGTACGCTATGGCTACCGGTCAGCAAATGCGGAAAATCTAATTGAATTGTACAAGAATACAAGAGCAGAAGGATTCGGAGAAGAAGTAAAACGCCGAATCATGCTTGGAACATTTGCTTTAAGTTCTGGCTATTATGATGCCTACTATAAAAAAGCGCAAAAAGTTCGGACATTAATTAAAAAGGACTTTGATGATGTCTTTGAAAAATATGATGTGATCATCGGCCCTACTGCCCCAACACCTGCTTTTAAAATTGGGGAGAATGTTGCCGATCCATTAACAATGTATGCAAATGATATTTTAACGATTCCGGTCAATCTTTCTGGTGTACCAGGAATCTCGATTCCATGCGGTTTTGAAAATGGTCTGCCATTAGGCTTGCAGATTATCGGCAAGCATTTTGATGAGGCAACTGTTTATCGTGTTGCCCATGCATTTGAATCAGCAACTGCTTACCATCAACAAAAGCCGGAATTGTAGGAGGCGTGGAGAATGGAATTTGAAACAGTCATTGGACTTGAAGTCCATGTAGAATTGAAAACAGCTTCAAAGATTTTCTCAGCAAGTCCAAATCAATTTGGAGCAGAACCAAATACGAATACCAATATGGTCGATTTAGGAATGCCTGGGGTACTTCCTGTCTTGAATAAAAAGGCTGTTGAATATGGCATGAAGGCAGCGATGGCGATAAACTGTGAAGTGGCTACCCATACGAAATTTGACCGTAAAAACTACTTTTACCCAGATAATCCTAAAGCCTATCAAATTTCACAATTCGATCAGCCGATCGGTGAACATGGCTGGATTGAAATTGAAGTAAATGGCTATACGAAAAAGATTGGAATTACGAGAATCCATCTTGAAGAGGATGCCGGAAAACTAAATCATGGGGACGGCTATTCCCTTGTTGATTATAATCGTCAAGGTACACCATTGGTTGAAATCGTATCAGAACCTGATATACGCACACCAGATGAAGCCTATGCCTACTTGGAAAAGTTGAAATCGATTATCCAATATACCGGGGTTTCAGATTGTAAAATGGAAGAGGGTTCACTCCGCTGTGATGCCAATATTTCCATCCGTCCAGTTGGACAACAGGAATTCGGAACAAAAACAGAATTGAAAAACTTAAACTCGTTTAATTTTGTCCGAAAAGGGCTTGAATATGAAGAGAAGAGACAAAGAGAAGTCGTATCTGCTGGCGGCACGATTGATCAAGAGACACGCCGTTTTGATGAAGCAACGGGTACAACGATTTTGATGAGGGTAAAAGAAGGATCAGATGACTACCGCTATTTCCCTGAACCCGATTTAATGGATCTTTACATTGATGATGAATGGAAGGCACGAATTCAGGCTGAAATTCCAGAACTTCCGGATGCACGCCAAAAACGTTATGTAGAAGAGCTCGGCTTACCATTGTATGATGCGAAAGTATTAACAGCAACACGAGAAATGGCTGATTTCTTTGAGGCAGCCATCAAAGCCGGCACAGAGGCAAAGCCAGCATCAAACTGGATCATGGGTGATGTTTCGGCGTATTTAAATGCAGAACAGAAAGAGCTTGCGGATATTTTGCTTACTCCGGAGAGCCTTGCTGAAATGATTCAATTGATTGATAATGGAACCATTTCCTCTAAAATTGCGAAAACCGTTTTCAAAGAGTTAATTGAAAATGGAGGCAGTGCAGAGCAAATCGTGAAGGATAAAGGACTTGTGCAAATTTCTGATGAAGGTGCACTTTTAAAAATTGTTTCTGAAATCCTTGATACGAATCCGCAATCAATTGAAGATTTCAAGAATGGAAAAAGCAAAGCAGTTGGATTCCTTGTTGGTCAAATTATGAAAGCAACAAAAGGGCAAGCAAATCCACAAATGGTTAACAAAATTTTAAACGAAGAGATCCAAAAACGATAAAAAATAAAGAAGGCTGGCAGAATTGTGATCTGCCAGCCTTTTATGATGTCGAAAAATACTTCGACATCATTTTTACTATTTCCTAGGAAAAATCCATTGCTGTGAAAACATTTGTCTCGTTTTTAATCAAACGTTTGATTAAAAAAATATGGGGGAGATATTGTCGTTTGTTGCTGAAAAAACAACCAAAAACGTCCGGAAAAATTTACCGAACGTTTCATATAGCATTTTTTATTCTTGCTCACTCTTTAAAAGTCTTACACTTTCATCGAATTCTTTTTCGATTTCGACATTTTTCTTATAAGTCATTAAGCTGATAACGACTGCAACGATGAAGTTGAGTACAAAGCCTGGTACGATTTCATAAAGGCTCTCGCCAAATAGTGCGGTACCAAGGTCAGCGTTTTTCCAAACAATAACCGTTACAGCACCAACGATCATACCACTGATGGCACCCCAGTTGGTCATCTTTTTCCAGAATAGGCTTAGTATGATGGTAGGACCAAAGGAAGCACCGAATCCTGCCCATGCATAAGCAACGAGGTCAAGGATTGTACTATCTTGCTTCCAAGCTAGAATAGCAGCTACAACTGAAACGATAAGTACAGCCATTCTTCCAAGGAACACAAGCTCTTTGTCTTTTGCATTTTTCTTAACAATCATTTTGTATAAGTCTTCAATTAACGCACTAGAGGTTACGATTAATTGAGAAGAAATGGTACTCATAATCGCTGCAAGAATAGCAGCCAATGCAAATCCAGCGAATAGCGGATGGAAGAAGATTTGTGATAATGAGATGAATACTGCTTCAGGATTTTTTAGCACATGATCAGGGTTGTTATGGAAATAAGCAATACCGATAATGGCAGTTAAGATTGTACCTAGTAAAGAGAAAATCATCCAAGTCATCCCGATGCGACGGGCACTTTTCGTTTCTTTTACTGTTTTAATGGCCATAAAGCGGACAATAATATGAGGTTGGCCGAAGTAACCAAGGCCCCATGCTGCTGCAGAAATGATACCAATGAAAGTAGTTCCTTTGAATAGATCAAGGAAAGCAGGATTAACAGCATTGACAGCGTCCATTGTTTCTGCAGGGCCTCCCGTTATGAAGATGCCGATTGCAGGAACAAGAAGAAGCGCAATAACCATCATTAAGCCTTGAATAAAGTCCGTATAACTAACTGCGAGGAATCCACCAAATAATGTGTAGGCAACGCAAACGCCGCCAACAATCAAAAGGCCTGTGTGGTAGCCTGTATTGAAGGAATTCTCGAAGAAGACTGCACCGGAAACCATTCCAGCTGAAACATATAAAGTAAAGAAAATAAGAATAACAATACCGGATACAACGCGAAGTGATTTTGTTTTATCTTTAAAGCGGTTCTCCAGGTAGCTAGGAATAGTAATAGAGTCATTTGCGACCTTTGTATAAGAACGAAGACGAGGTGCAACTAATAACCAGTTGAGATAAGCACCGACGGTTAAACCAATAGCAATCCATGCATCTGCTAAACCAGTTACATAAATTCCGCCAGGCAATCCCATTAAGAGCCATCCACTCATATCAGCGGCACCTGCACTTAACGCCGTTACTGCTGGTCCTAGCGACCGTCCTCCGAGCATGTAGTCAGTAAGATTGCTTGTTTTCCGATAGCTATACCAGCCGATAAATAGCATACCAGCTAAGTAAATGCCGATCGTGATAAGTTGTAAAACTTC
>DATFAH010000498.1:0-4065 GCA_035254805.1 Caryophanales bacterium
AAAGAGTGCTGTTAGTTTAAATGATCTTGGGAAAACAAATTTAAAAAATAGTGTAAAAATTACGCTTGAAATGATAGATGAATTAAATGAAAATGTTGAAGACGGTAAGATGTCTTTGAAAGATGCACAAGAACAAGTAAAAATATCTATCTTGGGCAAAAAGAATGCAGATGATAAAAGGCCAATTAATCAGAATATTAATTTAGGAAAGAATGGCTACATGTTCGTCCTAGATAATGAAGGAACTGAAGTTGCACATCCAAATTTAGAGGGTAAAAATATCTGGGATCAGCAAGATCTTAATGGTGTAAAGTATGCTCAAGAAATTGTTAAAACAGGAAATAACGGTGGAGGTTTTGTATATTTTGATTTTCCTCTGCCGAACGATAAGAACCAAATTGAACAAAAAGTTACTTATTCAGAAACGGATCCTCATTGGGGTTGGACGATTAGCGCAGGGACCTACATAATAGATTTTAATAAACCTGCTAGTGATATTTTTAAATTAAATATAATTTTAATTAGTATTACTTTGCTTATTGGTATTTTCATTATTTGGATGTTCGCAAACTATATCTCTCATCCAATTAAAAGAATCACTGAACGTATGCAAAATCTTTCACTGGGAGATCTGTCTCAAGAACCGATTAATTTAAAATCAAAGGATGAAACCGGTCTACTGGCAAATTCAATGAATGAAATGCAAAATAAATTGAAGGAAGTTATGTCAAATATTTCTGACGCATCAGAGATAATGACGAGTCAAAGTGAAGAATTAACTCAAAGTGCAAATGAAGTGAAGGCTGGATCCGAGCAAGTGGCAATCACGATGCAAGAAATGGCCTCTGGTGCCGAAACCCAAGCTAATACTTCAAGTGATTTATCCAATGTTATGGCAGAATTTGCAACAACAGTTCGAGAAGTAAATGAAAATGGAGAACAAATTCAACAAGCATCAACTGAAGTTCTAAAAATGGCCAATAAAGGTAGTCAATTGATGGAGTCCTCTACCAACCAAATGAGTAAAATTGATCAAATTGTACAAGATTCAGTTCATAAAGTTCAAAATTTAAATAATCAATCTCAAGAAATCTCGAAATTAATCATTGTGATTAGAGATGTCGCCAATCAAACAAACTTATTAGCATTAAATGCAGCTATTGAAGCAGCAAGAGCGGGTGAACATGGTAAAGGGTTTGCAGTCGTAGCGGATGAAGTAAGAAAACTAGCTGAACAAACAGCTAATTCAGTGAATGATATTACTGAGATCGTAACGAATATGCAGCAAGAAGTTGGTTTAGTCACAGAAGCATTACTAGATGGATATAAAGAAGTCGAGCAAGGTACAAAACAACTGCAAATAACAGATAAAACATTTGAAGAAATTGATAAAGCGATTATGGAGATGGCTACGAACATCAAGGCTGTGACAGCAAACATAGCAGATATTGCAGCTAGCAGTCAGCAAATGAATGAATCTATCCAAGAAATTGCCGCAACAGCTGAGGAATCCGCAGCTGGAATCGAACAAACTTCTGCCTCCACTCAACAAACTAGCAGCTCCATGGAAGAAGTAGCCAGAAGTTCAACTGCAGTTGCCAAGTTAGCTGAAGGTTTAAATGAAATCGTGAAATATTTTAAACTGTAATGTGTAAAAAGCGGGTATTGAGTATGGGGAGTTTATCGTGTTAAGCACCGGATCTGATAAATAGACGGAAGAATTCCGCTTATTTAGAAAATAGCATCGAAGTTAGCTTGAATAGGCGTAAAATTACGCTTATTGACTCGAAAAACGTGAAAATGAGAGATTTTTCTTTGCATAACCGGAAAACCTCCGCTTTTCCGGTGAAGCGTATCATAAGTGAAAAATAAAAAGCCAAAAATGATTAAAACTTGTTCATTTTTGGCTTTTTTAAAGAAGATCAGCAACGATTACATGATTAGCGCATTTCTATTTGAAAATGAATGGAAAAGTAAATGTAACGAAAGCTGCCCAAAGTCCATAGACCGGTAAATACTTCGTAATGGCATCTTGGATGGTTGAAGGTCCAGTTTTGTTTCGTAGAAAATGCATATAGGAGACCATAATCCAAATTAGATTTGCCCAGATCAGTATGTTCACGCCTAAAACAGCAAGTCTGTTGGGGGTAATCCCATACGAAGAAAGTCTGAACACTATGGCGGACAAAGCCACACTGTCAATGATAAGAGCAAGAATAATTAGGGCGAAATTTATATAATCAGAAATGTTCTTTTTCTCGTCAGTGCTACTTTCTGTTATCGAAAAGATGGTAACGGCCAAGACACCAAGGAGTATTCCGTTAAAGGCGATCAAAAAGTTTCTGTCTAAGAATGGAGTTTTTCCAACCCAAATAACCGTTATAAGATAGACCAACAATGTAGCTAGGACAAGTGGGCTAAAAATTTTAGCTATATATGGTGTAATATTCTTCGCAAGTTTAAGATTCATCGATACTAGGTATGTAGCCACAATCGCGAGAGCAGCTGCACCAAATGACACGACATTACTAAAATAGAGGTCTTCTATATTTAGGTCGACAAAGCGAAATAACTGCATGGTTAATCCTGCTAGCAGCATCCCACAAACGGCCATGCTGGCATAGAGTAGGCCAAATTCTAAATTAAATTTAAGATAGGCTATTCTTGTGCTGCCTTCCCGATATTCATTTCCTGTAAAGGCAAGCCCTATCAATCCCCACAAGAATATGGGAAGGTGTAAATAGACAAGGATCGTGCTGTCTTTATCATTTAATGGTAGCATATTAAGATAAAACCCGGAGATTAGGAACAACAAAGCAAGGATGTAAAGAACATTTTTTTTAGGAGTATTTTTGTATACAAAATAGGCTGCAATAAAGGGAAGGATCCCGAAAGCAAGGTTAATTGGGGCGATTGCTTCCTGTTCGACATAATGGAAAATGATTCTGGTGCTTATCCCGGCAAAAATGGCCAAGATGCCCATAAATAAAAAGCCTTTCTTAAGCAAGGAAGTTTTTTCTGTATTTACCGGCTCCTTGAAATGCAATCTTTCATACCAAACGGCAAGAACCTGTGAATCAGGATTTTGCTCCCAAACTTGTAAGAATGACCTTTTAAAAGCTTTTGGGTCTTTTCTATACATTCTCTCCAGTTCTTGGGGGTTAGTAATATTTTCAATAATCAAATTGTTCATGGGTTATACCTCCCTTAATCATTGTCATATTTGATCTAATTTTCCGCAACAATGTTAATTAACCAAACTTTATTTTCGTTAAAGGTCTTCGTCATTTTTGTATTCTAAAATATCTCCAGGCTGACATTCTAAAGCCTTACAAATCGCCTCTAGAGTGGAAAATCGTATCGCTTTTGCCTTTCCATTTTTCAAAATAGAAAGATTCGCCATTGTGATCCCAACCTCTTGTGAAAGTTCTGTTACGCTCATTTTCCTTTTCGCCAACATCACATCAACATTGATTATAATAGCCATTGGTTTCACCTCATATCGTTAAATCATTTTCTGATTTTATATCGATGGCATTTTTTAAAAGCTTTTGAAGAACCGCGGCAAAGATTGCAATCACCATTGAAGCAAAAGGAACAACCAACCCGATAAAAATGACTCCCGGGGCGTCGTCTTTCTCCGCTAAGAGATAGAAGAGCGGCAGGACTAACACATGCAAGGTACTGATGGTGACGGCACAGTATTTGATTTTCTTTAAAGCGATAACTGATAAATCGGAGAAAGCGTTACTTTTGTCTATATAGCGTAAAAGTTTGAAAGCCTGATACAAAGCAAAGTAAAAAGGGATCGCAGATGCATAGAATACAATAAAAACGAGGTATTTTATATAATCAAGCTTTGGTAGCAATTTTGCTGCAATATTCCCTAACTCAGGAACCAAAAAGATGCACAAAGCAAGAACTGGTAAGCCGATAAGAACAACAGCTAACTTTAAAAACAGTGTTTCTGGTTTCATAAAAAGCACCTCACAATATGATTTCTTAAATTGATATTAATATATTATTTATTGTTTATCAATAAATATTTATTTATTTTTATGAAAT
>DATFAH010000499.1:0-2418 GCA_035254805.1 Caryophanales bacterium
ATAGGCGCTTGAGCTAGACGGCAATAAACTTAATTAAAGTTATCAACAAGTTAGTATTTTATAATTTCCTAAACGAAAAGAAAAACGCAAGCGCCTCAGGAATCGACGTACAAACTGGAGGGGCTCAGGCTTTTAGATAAAGGAAACACAATGAGGCGATTAAGATTGATGTTGACTTTTCGTAGGGAGGAGGCTCGAAGTTTGCTAGTCGATAGGCCGCTTTCGCTAGACAGTTTTCAAAGTTCAGGATATAAATTTTGATTCTAAAATAAAAACGCCCTGCAAATTTTTGCAGAACGTTTTCAACATTATTTTTTCTCCGAAAGCCAGGTTGCGATCTTTTCAGCATCAGAACCTGTTACGATGTTCGGAGGCATAGTTCCTTTTCCATTTTTAAGAATGTCTAAAATTTCATCTTTTGAGTATTTAGAACCAATTTTTTGCAGGTTTGGTCCTATTGCCCCTTTTAAATTATCTCCATGACAGCTAAAGCACTTTTGTGAAGCAATAGTTTCAGCACTTTCTGTTTTATCTGTGTCCGAACCGCCGCCACATGCAGCAAGTCCCATCACAAGAATCGTTCCCATTAGTAAGGCAAGTAGCTTTTTCCTCATAGCTGTTCTCCTTTCAGAAAAAATTCCAACTTTACCTATTATAACAAAATTAAGCACGTTTAAAACCTTCCCCAAGCACTTCTGCCGCATCCATCACCACAACAAATGCGGATGGATCAATCGTTTTGACTAATTGTTTCAATTTTGTGAACTCCGTTTGATCAACCACACACATCAGTACAGGTCGTTCATGGTCAGTAAAGCCGCCCTGTGCAGATAATTTTGTTACACCACGAACAATTTTATTCAATATACCTTCCCGAACTTCTTCTTGTTTATTCGTTATAATCATGACCATTTTCGACCTTCCAAAGCCGATCTGAACTAAATCAATAGTTTTACTAATCACATATAAGGAAATTAATGCGTATAAGCCTCGTTCAATATCAAATACAAGTGCAGCCGTAATAACAATTAAGCCATCAATTAAAATAATACAAGTCCCTAATGTGAGACCAGTATATTTATTGATAATTTGAGCTGCCAAGTCCGTACCGCCGGTTGAAGCTTTACCTCTAAATACGATTCCTAACCCAAGACCCACACCAACTCCACCAAATAATGCTCCTAGTAATGCATCATTCGTCCAAGGATCCACATTCTTTGTTAAAAACACAACAAATGGCAGAAAAATAGTCCCCACCAATGTCTTCACACCAAATTGTTTTCCTAAAAAAATAACTCCTGCAATAAATAACGGAATATTTAACGCCCACTGAACATAGGCAGGCTCCCATCCTAAAACATTAAGTAAAATCGTACTGATTCCACTAACCCCACCAGACGCAATCTGGTTAGGAAGCAAAAAAACATTAAAAGAAAAAGCAATTAATGCGGATCCAATTATGATGTATAAATATTCTACAACCAATTCTAATTTCGGGTGCTGAATTGGAAGCTCCAGTGTCTTTTTCATCCTTAATTTCCCCTCAATTATTCTATTTCAACAAAACATTTTTGATTTACCGAAAGGAAGTATAGCACTGACATAAAAAGGTGTAAATACCAATAAACTGCCGCATTAAAGGAGTGAATTCTCCCCTACATTAACGGGCAGTAAGCCCCCCTACTTCAAAGTGGATGGTCAACTGCCCCTAAAAGCCCAATCAGTGGGAAATGAAAAACCCCTACTGATTGAAGTTTTACTTTATTTAGTTTTTGTTATTTAAGGTAATTTTATAAGACTAGCTAAAAGAGTATCCGTATTCATGTTATAATGACCAAAAGAGGAGGTGAAAAGGTGGAAGCGCTATTGAAGCAAATGATGGACCAAATGAATCAGCAATTTGCGAAGATTGATCGGAAATTTGAAATGATTGATCATCGGTTTGATGAAATGGACAAGAGGTTTGACAGGATTGAACAACGGCTCGATAACATTGAAATTAGGTTGGATAATGTTGAAATACGGCTTGATAGGGTTGAGATGAGGCTTGATAAGGTTGAAGCAAACATTGAAGCATTAAGGGAATCCGTTGAGAACAATGCAACAGAATTTAGAAGCCACTTTAGATATATTGAAACAAAATTGGAACAGCACGATCATATGTTTGAAATCGTAGCAAGCCTCAGCAACAATATACAACATTAAAAATGCCCCTATGACCCGCTCGAAAGGTTCCTCAGTGCAATTATTTCCTTTCGGCAATACTATTTCCAGAAGAACAAAAGCGCAAGCGCCTTGATCATCGACGTACGGACTGGAGGGACTTCGACTGAGATAAAGGAAACACGATGAACCGAAAGGTGAATCGATGTTGACTTATCGTAGGGAGATGGCCCGAAGTACGCTAGTCGATAGGCG
>DATFAH010000500.1:0-3162 GCA_035254805.1 Caryophanales bacterium
TCTCCATAATACTATCGTAAACTATTATTGAAAAATAAAGCATTAATAGTCCACACTGTATAACAACCGGACGATAATCCGTTAAGTTGAATAGTTTAGCAATTCCTTTACATAGGACAAATAAACAGACACTAGTTTTAATAAAAACCCCAAATACAAAAATGACTGCAACGGATAATTCAATTCTTTGCAAAAAATCACCTAAACTAATCATACTAACAGCAATATGGGCAGGAAAATAATATTTTGTGTAAGTAACCCCTAATATGGCTATATTTCGAATGATTATGATGACAATTAATATTCCTGCAACAACTGTTCCAATTAAGTAAACCCGATATGGGGATTTTTTGGTTTTCAATGAAAAAAAAACACCCATTAAAAGAACAGATTCTGCAAAAGGGAAGGAAAAGACAGAGAATCCACTTTTTATTACTGGAAGTAAACCATTGCCAAGTATTGGTTTGAGGTAGTGGAAATTCATTTTAGGAATACCCATCAATTGTACAGCTATAAAAATAACAATTAATAATGGAAGTACTGCTGCACTAATTCTGCCCATCACCTCAATCCCGGACTTCACCGCCACCATGCATACCATAATTAAACAAAGCATTGGAACAAACATTGGTGTTTCTGGCATTGCAACCGTATTGATAAATTCTCCAAAATTCCGAATGACCAATGCTCCCAAATGAAAGGAATACCAGATGTAAAATAAAGCGAACAATTTTCCAATTATTTTTCCAAATGCCCAATCTAAAATATCAAATAAGCTCTTTTCTGGAAAAAGTGATAACAACCTTGCATAAATAAGAATCATCGGGGCTGACATGGTAATACCCATAATTACACTAATCCATGCATCATTTTCAGCCCCACCACCCACTCCAAGAATAAAAGAGCTGCCTATATAAAATATAATCATGAGAAAAATAGCTTCTTTATCTGAAATTTGTTCCTTTCGCATTTTAGACCAACTTTCCAAATACTAACTTTATCATATTTTTTATTGGTTCTGCGGGGCTTGGAATCTTAACCTCAAAACAAAGAAGGATACCAATCGTAAATGAGCAAACTCCTAATATCATATTTACCCAAAAATCACGCCAACGTTTCTGTTTGTATAAAGGTATAAATTCAATTAGAACTAATACTCCATATCCAATTAAAAGAAATACTATCAATTTTAATCCCCCATTTTTATCGGCTTCGAAAACGTCCCACTTCCTTTTATATCCACTTTTACCTTCACATTAACATTTAACTGTTTAAATTTATCCTCCCAATCATTCTCGAATTCTTTCCAAATACGAGGCTTTTCCTCGTGAAGCTTTTCTCCAAACCCAAAAATATCAACGCCATATTCGGATTGAACTTTTTTAATGCAATCCATAATACGATTTTTTATCGTATTCTCTGTGTTCTTTTTTAATATTTTTAGCTGTTCTTCATCAGTAAGATTTTCAATACCAGCAATTTCATCCAAAGCAACCGTTGTATGAATATTAACGTCAAATTCGATATCATGATTCACTGTTACGATAGGCTTCATCTTTGTTTTACTTTTAAATATTTCCAATGAAACAGGAGTGGATTTATTTCCTCTAATATCTTGTAAAAGTAAACCACCCTTCACTTCATCCTTAACAAAAAGAACTGATTTGCTTTCTCGTCCATTTAAAAAACCAATTAGCTTTCCTTCCTTAAAAACTGCTAATCCCATCACTTGAGGAGTAGAAATATTCTCAGATGGATTAAAGTTTACAGTTGGGATAACATTTACGATCCCAGGTGATTCTAAATCATTGATGAACTTCCATATTTCAGTTGTCGGAGCTTTGCTAAGGAATTTTTCATTTTTCAGTGTTTCAACTAATTCAAAAGATTTAATTTCATTTGTTACTCCTTTTCCCTCTAATATTTCTGCTGCTGTTTTCTCACGAGAAATAAGCAGATTAACATCTGACCTTGTTTCATAGTATCGATTATACCAGTCAACCACCCTCAGAATTCCATTTCTGGCTATATCCTTACTTATTACAACTATTTTTGTATGACTCCAATATAGTTTTTTCCCTGACAAGGAAATGGCATTTCTTACTGCATCAAAGATCGTTCTTCCTTCCATTGCGATGATTCTTGAAACTGCTTTCGAATCTTTTCCACCACTAATTTGAATAATTTCAAAAGTTATTTTATATGGATTGTTTTCGCCTTTATCAATTGCAACCCCAGCAACAACGGCCAGTTTTTCTACCTCCCGATAATTCCAACAACCTGATATAAAAATTCCATTAAGCAAAATTACAATCACTAGCAATAGCCATTTTCTGTATTTCATTTTTGTTTACTTCCTGAAGTTTTTTTTACAGACTGCCTAACTAAATTCCTTGTCCCAATGAACTTTGGCCGCAATTTCATTGTCCACCATGGTGAACGAATCCATATATCTTGTCCATTATAATTTTTAACAGAGGAAAGTCCTAACATAAACGGAACACCAAAAGAACGTATGTTCATTAAATGTAAAGTCGCAAAAATCATCCCGAAAATATATCCATATATCCCTAAAATAGAAGCTAATAATAAGAAAAATAAGCGTAAAACAATAACAGATCCTGAAGCGGTAGGACTTAACAATTTCATAATACTTGAAATTGCTGTAATTATGATAACGGGTGCACTAACGATCTTTGCTTCCACGATCGCCTGACCTAAAACAAGGGTGCCAACGATACTGACAGCCTGAGTGATAGGTGTAGGCATTCTGGTAGCCGCTTCCCTAATCACATCAAACACTAACAACATAAAAAACAAGGCAACAACGCTTGGAAAAGGGACTCCCTGACGAGCTGAAGATATGCTTATCAAAAGAGGCGTTGGTAACATTTCCTGATGGTATGTCACGATCGCAAGGTAAACAGCTGGTAAACCTGTGGCAACAAACACCCCTACCATTCGGATTAATCTGTTGAATGATGCAAAAATAAAATTATTATAATAGTCCTCGTCCGATTGAAAGGATTCAGCCAAAACAAATGGTATTGTTAATACAAATGGACTTCCATCCACAACAATAGCAATTCTCCCTTCAAGTAATTTGGCTGCGATCACATCAGGTCGTTCACTGTATCCAACTGTTTCATAGGGGGAGAAAGG